>NZ_PIRQ01000007.1 GCF_003048535.1 Campylobacter concisus
TCTTACTAATACTTTAGAAATTTCTTATTAATTTTCTTTCTTATTTATAAAGTCTTTTTATTGGATTTTGATAATTTTTATAAGCTATTTTTAATTTATATGGTTAGATTAATATTTGTAAGAATTTGTAGTAAATATAAATTTTAATCTTGCCCCTACAATCAGGAGCAAGAAATAACAAATTTTAGCTCTCAAGCCCTAAATTTGCTCTATATTCTTCGTAAGTACCTTTAAAATCAACCACTTCGCCATTGCCTTTTAGGTGTAAAATTCTATTTGCAAAGGCGTCTATTAGCTCCCTGTCGTGGCTCACGCAGATAACTGAGCCATTAAAATTATAAAATGCCTCGCCAAGCGCGATGATAGCCTCGAGGTCTAGGTGGTTATTTGGCTCATCCATGACAAGTAAATTTGGTCTGTGAAGCATGAGTTGAGCTAGTCTAACGCGGTGTTTTTCGCCACCGCTTAGCGCGCCCACTGCCTTTTCTTGCTCGGCACCGCTAAAGAGCATCCTGCCAAGGCACTTTCTGATCTCGTCGATGTCCTTGTTTTTGGCATCTTGCAAGTACTCATAAAGCTTTAGCTCGCCATCTATCTTATTTACCGTATCTTGCGCAAAATATCCAAGCTCGATGGTCGCGCCTATATGCACCTCACCCGCATCAGGCTTTATCTCGCCCATTATGATCTTGCAAAGTGTGCTTTTACCAACGCCGTTATGACCGATGATGGCTAGTTTGTCGCCCTTTTCAAGCTTAAAGTTAAAATTTTCAAATATCACCTTATCATCAAATTTCTTACTTATATTTTTTAGCTCAATTAGCTCGTTTCCTATCTCGCGGTTTGCACGAAATAGAATGCTAGGATCACGCCTGCTTGATACTGCGATCTCAGCGATATCTAATTTTTCAAGCTGTTTTGCACGAGAGGTTGCCTGCTTTGCCTTGCTCGCATTTGCTGAAAATCTCGCGATAAATTTCTCCAGCTCCTCTTTCTCTTTTAGCTTCTTGTCATGCTCCATCTCATGCTGCTTTGCGATCAAATTTGCAGCCATATACCAGTCGTCATAGTTGCCTGAAAACTCGCGAATTTTCTTAAAATCCACATCCAAAATGTTTGTGCAAACTCTATTTAAAAAGTGTCTGTCGTGGCTGATAACCACAAGCGTGCCCTCGTGGCGGTTTAGCTCGTTTTCTAGCCATGCGATCGCGTCTATATCAAGGTTGTTTGTTGGCTCGTCTAAAAATAAAATATCTGGCTTTGGAAATAGCACTTGAGCTAGCAAAACCTTAACTTTATCTGAGTTTTCAACCTCACTCATTAGCTTATCAAATTCATTTAGCCCTAGTGAGCTTAAAATTTTTTCTATCCTAGTCTCGTACTCGTAGCTTGGATCTTCCTCGGCGCTTATCATCTCAAGCTCGCTTAAGCGCTCATTTATCTCATCAGTAAATTCCTCGCTCATATAGAGCTTCTCTTTCTCTTTTACAGCGTCATATAGGCGTTTGTTGCCATAAAGCACCGCATCTTTTAGCGTGAAATTTTCAAACGCAAACTGATCTTGCCCAAGCACACCAACTTTTAGTCCATTTTCTATGATGATCTCGCCGCTAGTTGGCTCGATAGCTCCGCTTAAAATTTTTAAAAATGTCGATTTACCAGCGCCATTTGCACCGATTAGTCCGTATCTGTTGTGGCGATTTAGCTTTAAATTTACATCCTCAAATAGCAAACTGCTTGCAAATCTTTGAGTAAGTCCCCTAACTTCTAACATTATTTTTCCTTGAATTTATTTTTTTTGCGATTTTGCCTAAAAATTGATTAAAAAGCCATTTTTGCTACTTTAGCCTAAAATGACCTGTGATCTTGTAGTTATAAAGTATATTTTCTTCCTGCACGCCAGAGCCAATATTGTGGATGACAAGCGGTATTTGGCCTTCAAATTTATCTGAGATCACACCGATGTGAGGTAAATTTCTTGGCAGCATCCATGTGACGATATCGCCCGGCAAAAATTTATCATCACTCACCTCAAAACCTTTTCTTTTTAGATAGGTAGCGATGTTTAAAACACGCCTGTGATCGATGTTTTTATCAGCCTTTTTAAGTCCCCATTTTTTAGGATAGCTTGCGAAATTTCTACTTATATCTTCAAAAATGAGCCTTTGTAGATCCATATCCTGATGCCGCAGTGCCCTTACCACAACGTCGGTGCAAACGCCCTTTTTGATATTCACGTCGCCCATAGGATAAGTAAGACTTTCGTAACTTGGATCGTAACTTATCGTCACGCCGATCTGCGACCTAGCGTCATTTACAAATTTGCTCGCCGAAAAGGCAAAAATTTGCGTGGCAAAAAGAGCCAAAAGTAGAAATTTCTTCATTTTCTACTTTAAAAGCATAGTTTTTAGGATACGTTTTCCTATCTCAACGCCTGGCTGATCGTAGGTGTTGATGCCTAACATGATGCCAGTGGCCGAGGTAAGCAACTCGTAGTAGAAAATGAGCCAGCCAGCGTGAAACTCATCAAGCCTCTCAAGCGTGATCGTATCGACACTTATGCCCTCTTGCACCAGCGCCATAGCAGTCGCGTCGCACTGCAAATTTATAAGCTCATTTAGGCTTAGACCCGCCACAAAATCGCACTCTTCAAGCCCTTTTAGGCTAAAGCTTGGGATAGTCTTGTCGCTTGCGTGATCTTTTATCTTTATAAATGTCACGCTCTTATCTTTTACGCCGTCCATGATAAGCTGCAAAAAGCTGTGCTGATCGCGGCTGCCGACAAGTCCAACTGGCGTAAGGCCGACCCTTTTATAGCCTCTTTTTTTACCAAGGCTCTCCGCCCAAAGCTGCACGTACCAGTCGTTAAATTCAAAAAATCTATCGCAATAGCTAAAAATGACATTTATACTTGCGTTTCTGCTAGTAGCGTAGTGGTAAGCTTTAGCGACTATGGAGCTATCTTTTTGCTCGATGTATTGCTTCTTGCAAGCAAGTGCGCCCTCCAGTAGTGCCTTTATATCGTAGCCACAGATACCAAGAGGCACAAGGCCTATCGCACTTAGCACGCTAAATCTACCGCCAACGTTTTTTGGAATGTTAAAAAATTTGATGCCATTTTCTTTGGCGAAATTTTCTAAATTTGTCCCAGGATCGGTGATTATGAGAAAATTTTTGCCTAAATTTTTAGGCTTAAAGTCATCAAGCAAGCACTTAAAAATAGTGATTGTCTCGATCGTATTGCCTGATTTTGAGCTTATTATAAAAAGCGTCTCGTCAAAATTTACTCCATCAAGCGTGTTTTTGTAGCTGCAAGGATCGACATTATCTAAAAATAAAAGCTCTCTTTTTATCCCCTTTGTGCCATCAAGCATCGATTTTAGCGCCTTTACGCCAAGACTGCTGCCACCGATACCAACTAGCACGACATTTTTGATATGAGCTAGCCCCTTTTCATACTCCTCGATCTCGCCTAGTAAATTTTGCCCAAGCACTGGCAGGTGGTAGTAGCCTATCTCGCCGCTTTCGTACTCGTCATTTATGCGTTTGGCGTAGGAGTCAATGACTTCGCTACTTGCAAAGTTAAATTTAAATGAAGTTTCTATCATTTACTGCGCTCGTAAAAGAAATTTGTAGCCTCGACGAACCCATCGATACTGCCGCAGTCAAACCTCTTACCCTTAAATTTATAAGCCAGCACCATGCCATCTTTTGCCTGCGTTTTTAGCGCGTCTGTAATCTGAATTTCGCCGTTTTTACCTGGCTTTGTTCGCTCTAAGATATTAAAAATATCTGGCGTTAGGATGTAGCGCCCGATTATCGCTAAATTTGTCGGAGCCTCGGCAGGATCAGGCTTTTCAACCATATCATCGACCATTATTAGATCATCTTCTATAAATCTACCACTTACAACGCCGTAAGACTTGGTCTGCTCTTTTGGCACTTCCATTACTGCAACGACGCTACAACGATACTTTTCATAAATTTTAACCATCTGTGAAAGCACGCCCTCACCATTTTCATTTATGCATAGATCATCTGCCAAAATGACTCCAAATGCTTCATCTCGAACTAGAGTTTTGCCTGTATAAATAGCATGTCCAAGCCCTTTCATAGCATTTTGTCTCGTAAATGAAAATGTACATGAGCTCATTAAATTTCTAACCTCGCTAAGCAGCGACTCTTTTGAGCTACCTGCGATCTCTTTTTCTAGCTCGTAGCTGATGTCAAAATAGTCCTCAAGCGCCCTTTTTCCGCGTCCTGTGACAAAGGCCATATTATCCATGCCAGCCTCAAGCGCCTCATCAACTCCGTAGTGAATGAGCGGTTTTGTAAGGATCGGCAACATCTCTTTTGGGAGCGATTTTGTAGCTGGTAAAAACCTCGTTCCATATCCAGCCGCTGGAAATAGGCAAGTTTGTATCATTTTAGTCCTTCATGAAAAATTGCAAAATTCTACTATCTTTTCCTTAATAATATAAATTTCTCTGAATTTACAAGGCTTTAATTAGCAAATTGATAAGATTTTTAAAATTTTAAAAAAAGAGCAAATTTGCAGACGATTGATAGGATTTTTAAAGCCCAGCTTGATATAAAAAAGTCAAATTTTTTGGCATTTTTGTGCCCGATAAGCGAATTTAAAAGCTTGCATGAACGCCTAAAAGAAGAGCATTTTAAGGCCGTTCATGTAGTTTGGGCAACAAGGGAGTTAAACAAATACGGACAAATCGTTGAAAATCAAAGTGATGACGGCGAGCCAAAGGGCACTAGCGGTCAGCCAAGCCTAAATGCGCTAAGGGGCGCTGAGCTAATAAATGTTGGTGTCTTGATAGTTCGCTACTTTGGCGGGATAAAGCTTGGCACTGGAGGGCTTGTAAGAGCCTACTCTGGAGCTGTAAATGAAGTAATAAATAAAGCGATAAAAGATAGTGGCGTGATGAAATTTGAGATAAAAGATGAGATCAAATTTTTTACGCCGTTTTCGCTGATGAGCCGCTTTGAGCACTATTTTGCCACTAAAAATTTAAGTGAGTTTGAAAGAGAATTTAATGACTCTGGAGCGATCTGGAGCATAAATTTAAACGAGGCTGAGTTTGCCGAGCTATTTAAATTTTGCAAAGAATTTGAAGCAAGCGAATTTAAATTTTTAGCCCTTGCACTTAGTGGCAAGAGTTTATTCGCTCATCAAAGCTAAATCATTGTAAAATCGCAAAAATTTAAAAAGAAAGTAAAAATGGAAATTTGGAACGATATTTATAACCACTTTAACCCAGTCGCCTTTAGTATCTTTGGCTTTAGCGTGCATTGGTATGGGCTTATGTATATTTTAGCCCTTGTTTTAGCACTTGCCATGGCAAAGTATCTCGTTAAAAAAGATAAAATCCTAATCTCAAATCAGCTCTTGGATAATTACTTTTTCTGGGTTGAAATAGGCGTTATTTTAGGCGCTAGGCTTGGCTGGGTTTTAGTCTATTCAGGCGAAGTAAGCTACTACTTGACGCAACCTTGGCAAATTTTTAATCCATTTCATAACGGCGAATTTATAGGAATTCGTGGCATGAGTTACCACGGAGCAGTAGTTGGCTTTTTGCTTGCGACATATCTATTTTGCAAAAGGTATAAACAAAATTTATGGCAGCTACTTGATCTTTGTGCGGTTTGCATACCTTTTGGCTATACATTTGGCAGGATCGGAAATTTCTTAAATCAAGAGCTTTTTGGACGAGTTACAGATGTGCCTTGGGCCATAAATGTTTTTGGCCAACCAAGACATCCTAGTCAGCTTTATGAGGCATTCTTAGAAGGTTTAGTTATTTTTATTATTTTATTTTTATATAGAAAATATAAGAAATTTAATGGCGAGCTGATCGCACTTTATGCTATTTTATACACTTTTACAAGATTTATTTGCGAGTTTTTTAGAGAGCCTGATTCAGGACTTGGATTTATTATTTTTAATCTTTCAATGGGTCAAATTTTATCACTTATCATGTGTGGTTTTGGAATTTTTGTTTATGCTATGCTTTATAAAAAATTTTCAAAGCTCTAATATAAGTGTTTAAAAAATATTAAAGTAAAAATCTGCTAGCATTAGCTTTATCAATTAATACTAATATTTAAATTAGTATTAAGAAATGATAATTTATTTCAAATTTCTTAGGAGGGCTCATGACCGGGCTTATAGAAGGTTTTTTGGGAAAACGGTCGTACGACAAAAAAAGTCGCACTCCAGCCGCTTGGGATAGATGGCAAAGTATTACAGGGTTTATTTTGGCCTGTTTTATATTGTGCCATATGGTTTTTACTTCTACTATACTACTTGGTAAAGACGCATTTAACGCTGTCGTAGGGTTTGCGGAGGCTAAATTTTTATTCGGCGAGGCTACATGGTGGATCACTAACGTCATAGCCGCGGTAATATTCGCCGTTTTTATCGCTCACGCGTTTTTAGCTATGAGAAAATTTCCAGCAAACTACAGACAATATCTAATGTTTAGAGGCCACAAAGACCGCATGAAGCACCTTGATACTACGCTTTGGTGGTTTCAGTTTTTAACCGGTTTTGCGCTATTTTTCGCAGCCAGCGCACATCTAGTGGATATAGTCTTTGGCGGACATATTACTGCCGACAAATCAGCGGCTGCATTTCATCAACTAGAAATTTTCTACTTCGCACTACTTGTTTTTATGGTCGTTCACGCCAGTATCGGTATGTACCGCTTGTATGTCAAATGGATAAGCATTGATGGTGCAAATAAGCACGAAATGTTTGCCAAAAGAAATAAGGCAAAAACAATTGTATTTGCCGTTTATGGCATACTTGCTATAATTGCGCTAATCGCCGATTTCGTGTGGATCAGCCATTAAAAAGGAGCTAGAAGATGAATGTAAAATATTATGATGCATTGGTAATTGGTGGTGGTCTAGCTGGTCTTAGAGCTGCTGTGGCTGCTGGAGAAAAGGGCTTAAGCACCGTCGTTTTAAGCCTAATACCTGTAAAACGCTCGCACTCTGCGGCTGCGCAAGGCGGTATGCAAGCCTCTTTGGGAAATTCAAAAATGAGCGAAGGCGATAACGAGGACGTACACTTTGCCGACACCGTAAAAGGTAGCGACTGGGGCTGCGATCAGCAAGTAGCGCGTATGTTTTGTCAAACCGCGCCTAAGGCGATTCGCGAGCTAGCGGCTTGGGGCGTGCCTTGGACTCGTATAACAAAAGGCGAGAGAAGCGCTATCATCAACGCTCAAAAAACGACTATCGTAGAAAAAGAAGAGGTCCACGGACTCATCCACTCTCGCGACTTTGGCGGAACTAAAAAATGGAGAACATGCTTTACGGCCGACGCCACCGGTCACACTATGCTTTTTGCCGTAGCAAACGAAGCTCTAAAGCACAACGTCGAAATCCACGATAGAAAAGAAGCTATCGCGCTAATCCACGCAAACAACCGCTGTTACGGTGCGATCGTTCGCGATCTAGTTAACGGCGAGATCACGGCATACGTCGCAAAAGGCACACTAATCGCCACGGGCGGCTACGGTAGGGTTTATAAGCACACTACAAACGCCGTAGTTTGCGAAGGTATCGGCGCAGCCATCGCTCTTGAGACCGGCGTAGCTCAGCTAGGAAATATGGAAGCTGTTCAGTTTCACCCGACTCCTATCGTTCCAAGCGGTATCTTACTAACGGAAGGTTGCCGCGGCGACGGCGGAATTTTACGCGACGTGGACGGATATCGCTTTATGCCTGATTATGAGCCTGAGAAAAAAGAACTAGCTAGCCGCGACGTCGTAAGCCGCCGCATCATGGAGCATATCCGCGCAGGCAAGGGCGTACCTAGCCCATACGGATATCACGTTTGGCTAGATATCTCGATCCTAGGACGCGAGCATATCGAGAAAAACTTACGCGATGTTCAAGAAATTTGCGAAATTTTTAACGGTATCGATCCTGCCGACACCGAAGTGTATACCGACGAAAACGGTCGCCAACGCGGTAAAGGCTGGGCGCCGATCCTACCTATGCAGCACTACTCTATGGGCGGCATAAAAACTAAGCCAACTGGCGAGAGCCCGACGCTAGCGGGTCTATTTAGCGCTGGCGAGGCTGCGTGCTGGGATATGCACGGATTTAACCGCCTAGGTGGTAACTCCGTTTCAGAAACGGTCGTCGCGGGCATGATCGTTGGTGACTATTTTGCCGACTACTGCGGCAGCCACGAGATAGATATAAATACCGCAGATATCGAAAAATTCGTTAAAAAAGAAGAAGACTATTTAAAGAGCCTGGTCGAAAAAGAGGGCAAATTTAACGTATTTGAGATCAAAAACAAGATGAAAGACATCATGTGGGAGCACGTAGCGATCTTTAGAACGGGTGAAGGTCTAGCCGTAGCGGTAAAAGAGCTAGAAGAGCTTTATAAGCAATCTTTGGACGTCAAAGTCACAAATAAGGCGCTATTTGGCAACCCTGAGCTTGAGGAAGCCTACCGCGTACCAAAGATGCTAAAACTAGCCCTTTGTATCGCAAAAGGCGCGCTTGATCGCACAGAAAGCCGCGGAGCGCACTGCCGCGAAGACTATCCGAAACGCGACGACCTAAATTGGCTAAACAGAACTCTAACTAGCTGGAAAGAGGGCGATACGCTACCGACTATCGTGTATGAGCCACTTGATATTATGAAAATGGAGATGCCACCAGCATTCAGAGGCTATGGTGCGAAAGGTAATATTATTGAGCATCCAGATAGTGCCATCCGCCAAAAAGAGGTCGATGAAATTCGTGAGAAAATGCAAGCTGAAGGTAAGAGCAGACAAGAAATTCAAGAAGCGCTAATGCACTACGATCTTCAACCAAAATATAAAGCACCAAACGAAAGAGCAGGAATAGGATATGAGTAGAAAAATAACCATAAAAGCATTTAAATATAATCCGTTAAGCAAAATTTCAAAGCCGCATTTTGCGACCTACGAGTTAGAAGAGACTGATGGTATGACATTATTTATCGCGTTAAATATGATTCGCGAGAAATTTGACCCAGATCTTAGCTTTGACTTTGTTTGTCGTGCTGGAATTTGTGGAAGTTGTGGCATGCTTGTAAATGGTAAGCCAAGATTAGCTTGTAGAACTCTTACTAAAGATTTTGAAAGCGGAGTAATTGAGCTTATGCCTTTGCCAGTATTTAAGTTACTAAAAGACTTAAGCGTAGATACGGGTAACTGGATGAATGCGATGAGCAGGCGTGTGGAGAGCTGGATACATACAGACCACGAGACAGATATCTCTAAGCTTGAGGAAAAGGTTGAGCCTGAAGTAGCGCAAGAGGTATTTGAGCTTGACCGCTGCATCGAGTGCGGTATCTGCGTGGCTGCATGCGGTACGGCTATCATGAGACCTGATTTCATCGGTGCGGTCGGACTTAACCGCGTAGCTAGGTTTAAAATCGACGCGCTTGATAAACGAACCGATGAGGACTTTTATGAGCTTATCGGCGACGATGACGGAGTGTTTGGCTGTATGACTTTGCTAGGCTGTGAAGACAACTGCCCTAAACACTTACCACTTCAAAGCCGCATAGCTTATATGCGTAGAAAAATGGCTGCTATAAAGTAGAAAAGGGGCTGTAAAAGCCCCAAATTTACTTCTAAATTTATTAAAAAAGACTGCAAATAGATGCCAAAAGGCATAAAAAGATATCAATAGATACAAATAAGAAAAATAAAAATATCAAAAATGGGATTGATAAGAGTGCGCCCATTATATAACCAAGTGGAAATGCGATAAATATAAAGACTATTCCAACACCAGAAATAAAACAAAAAATTAGCGCAAATATCGTAGCAAAGGTATTTACAAATAAGCTAATATTTTCTAAAAGAAAATTTGTTAGGCCAAGACATCTCATGTTTTGATTATAGCTTTTAAGCCAAAAAATTTATATAATTTCAAAAATTTGCTTCATTTAAGGATATAAAATGTTACCAAGCTATAAAGATATGATGCTACCTATTTTAGAATTTGTCGCGCAAAAGAAAGAGGCAAATACTAAAGAAATTGCTAAATTCATAATTGAATATTTCAAATTATCAGATGATGAAATTTTACAAAAAATAAAAAGTGGAACTTTTACATATATAAGCAGGACGGGCTGGGCTTTATCCTATCTGGCTACAACAGCACAAGTAAAATCAAAGCCAGAAAAAGTGCCGCTTCAAAAAGTTGGCAGAAGTCTATTTGCTATAACAAATTTTGGCAAGGAGCTAGTAAGTAGCAAGGACAAAAAGAGCAAATTTCTCACTTGGTACGATGAAATTTACAAACAAGAGATAAGGCAAGAGAAAAAAGAGGCCACGGAAAACACCCCAGATGACAATATAGATGAAGCGCTTTGCAAGATAAAAGAAGAGCTAAAAAGTGAAATTTTATCTAGCATTTTAGAAAAAGAGCCAAGATTTTTTGAATACCTTGTAACAAAGCTACTTGAAAAAATGAATTATGGAGCTGGAAATCTCACAAATAAAGGCCCGGACGGCGGGATAGATGGCATCATAGACGAAGATGAACTTGGGCTTTCTAAAATTTATATCCAAGCAAAAAGATACAAAGACGGCAGTAATATCCGTAGGCCAGAGATTCAGCAGTTTATCGGTGCCATCTCAAATAAAAATACCAAAAAAGGCGTCTTTATCACTACGGCAAAATTTACTAAAGAAGCTGAAAATTTCGCCAAAGATAATCAAAATTTTAGTGTGGTTTTGATAGATGGCGACAAGCTTGCAGAGCTAATGATAAAATACAAAGTCGGCGTTCAAACAAGCCAAATATATGAAATTTGCAAAATCGACACCGACTTTTTTGAGGAAAATAATTTTTAAAATTTTAAGCCATAAAGCACTACTGCGTATATTTATTGCAAGTTACTACTTGGGATCATTTTGGTCTTGCTTTATTTATTTGCTTAAAAACAAATTTAAATCTTTACTAACGCCAAAATAGTCCAAATTTACCAGCTTAAAATGCTTTTTAGATCAAATTTTACTCTTATAAACGCCGTCTAAAATTTAAGTGTTATAATTACAGCGAAATAACGATTTTAAGGAGAGGATATGCAATCTCGCATAATCACTGGCGTTTTGATGTTTGTTGCTATTTTGGTAGTTTTTTTTATTGATAATTATATTTTAAATTTTATCTTGCTCGGCGCTGTGCTTTATTTCGCATTTAATGAGTCGCTCAAGCTTTATAATATCGATCACAAACAGCTAGTTTTTGCCGCGCTTGCTTTTTACGTGCTTACATATTTTACAAATCCAATATTCATAGCGATCCTTGCTATCATGCTAGTTGCTTCGATCCTAGCTCACATAAAAAGTGAAAATTTAAAACTAGTCGCACCTTTTGTATATCCGACCACGCCGATCTTTATGATGTGGATGCTTTACTCAGAGTATGGCGTAGGCTATCTTGTATGGCTTATTTTAAGCGTAGTTGCAAGCGATAGTGGTGCATTTTTTGTTGGCAAAATGTTTGGCAAACATCCATTTAGCCCAAGCTCACCAAACAAAACAATTGAAGGTGCAGCAGGTGGCGTAGCAATAGGCACAGTGATTGGCTGCATTGTTGGAAATTTTGTAACTGAAGGATTTTTCCAAATTTTATTTTCAAGCTTTTTAGTCTGCGTGTTTGCGGTTTGGGGAGATCTGTTTGAGAGCTACCTAAAAAGACTTTGTGGCGTCAAAGATAGTGGTTCGCTCTTCCCAGGACACGGAGGCATGCTTGATAGGATAGATGGCTATTTATTTGGCGTAGTAGCCCTACTTTGGTCGCTCTCGTGGTAATACTTGGCTCAACTGGTTCAATCGGCAAAAATGCCCTTAACCTTTGCGAAAAATTTGGAGTAGAGGTTGAGGCATTAAGCTGCGCTAAAAATGTAGATTTGCTAAATGAGCAAATTTTAAAATTTAAACCAAAATTTGTCTGCGTAGGCGATGAAAAGCTAGCTAAAAACGTAAAAAATATAGAAACTAAAAATATCTTTTTTGGTGAGGCTGGACTGCTGCAAATGCTAGAAATTTCAAGCTCAAAAAAGGTAATAAACGCCCTTGTTGGCTTTGCTGGCCTTGCTCCTAGTTTAAAGACGCAAACTCTTGGCAAAAGGCTTGCCCTTGCAAACAAAGAGAGTCTTGTTGTTGGCGGCAAATTTCTAAAGACTAGAGAGATTTTGCCGATTGATAGCGAGCATTTTGGACTTAAATTTCTACTTGAAAATAAAACTGCACCAAAAAGACTCATCATCACAGCAAGTGGCGGCGCATTTTATAAAAAGCCGATCAAATTTCTAAAAGACGCCACGCCAAGTGACGCACTAAAACACCCAAACTGGGATATGGGTGCAAAGATCACGATTGATAGTGCGACGATGGCAAATAAGCTTTTTGAGGTAATGGAAGCTTACTGGCTTTATGGTATCAAAGATATCGAAGCTGTGATAGAACCAACTTCTGCGATACACGCCGTAGTTGAATTTATAGATGGCTCAAGCACGATGCACCTCTCGCGGCCTGATATGAAGCTAGCTATCGCTCATGCCATGTTTGAAAATGTCAGTGAAAATATCGTTTCACATGCAAATTTACTTGATCTAAAAAATATAAAATTTCATAAAATCAGCCTTAAAAAATACCCCATTTTTTCACTAAAAGATGAAGTCCTGGCAAACCCTGATCTAGGTGTAGTGATAAATGCTGCAAATGAGGTTGGAGTATTTAGCTTTTTAGAGAAAAAATGCTCGTTTTTGGATATCTCAAGGCTCGTTTTAAGCTCTGTTAAAAATTTTAGAAATATTAAAATTTCAAATATTGATGAAATTTTTGAAGCTGATAAAGAAGTTAGAAATTACACAAAAAGGATGTTAAATGCAAAGGTATGAGGGTTATAAATTTGATCCCAAACAAAGCTTAATCGGCGTTCAGTTTTTATTTGTCGCCTTTGGTGCACTGGTATTAGTGCCGATACTTACGGGACTAGATGCAAATGTAGCTCTCTTTACGGCCGGTCTTGGCACGCTACTTTTTCAGCTAATTACTAGAAAAAATGTTCCGCCTATTTTTTTAGCAAGCTCCTTTGCTTTTATCGCGCCACTTCAGTACGGTATCGAAAAATGGGGCATAGCCGTGACGATGGGAGGCGTTATATTTGCTGGATTTTTCTATGTTGTCTTAAGCCTTGTGGTCCGCTTTGGCGGAGAGAAAATTTTGCATAAAATTTTGCCTCCAGTTGTAGTTGGTCCAGTCATCATGACAATAGGCCTAATCCTTGCTCCAAATGCCGTCAAAATGGCAACATCAGCCACTGAAATTTATACCCAAAATGAGGCGATGATCGTCGCTGGCATTTCGCTAGTGGCTACTATTTTGGTAATGATGCTTGGACGTGGCATGTTTAGGCTTATACCTATTTTGCTTGGTATTATCACCGGATACATCGTAGCTTACTGCTTTGGCATGGTTGATTTTAGCCCTATATTTAATGCGCCTTGGTTTAGAATGCCAAATTTCACTACACCAAAATTTGAGTTTGAAGCGATCATTTATATGATACCTATCGCCATCGCTCCAGCGATCGAGCACATAGGCGATATGCTTGCTATATCAAATGTCACAAAAGAGGATTTTCTAAAAAATCCAGGCCTTAAAAACACACTCCTTGGAGATGGACTTGCCACTTCGCTTGCTGCTTTTTTTGGTGGCCCGCCAAACACTACATACTCAGAGGTCACAGGCGCAGTTAGTCTTACAAAAGCTTATAATCCAGCCATCATGACCTTTGCGGCGATCACTGCCATCGTGCTAGCCTTCGTTGGCAAGCTAGGAGCGGTGCTCTCAACTATCCCAGCCCCAGTCATCGGCGGTATCATGCTGCTACTTTTTGGTATCATCGCAAGCGTTGGCATGGAGACGCTTATAAAAAATAAAGTCGATCTTGCAGACCCTAGAAACATGATAATCGTAGCCCTCATCTTTATATTCGCCATCGGTGGCATGGTGCTTGACCTTGGAGCGGTTAAATTTTCAGGTATAGGGCTTGGTGCGGTTACTGGCATAGTTTTAAATTTGCTTTTACCAAAGACAAAGCATTATGAAGGATATTAATGCGTAAATTTTTACTTTTTTTACTAACCTTTACCACTGCTAGTTTAGCCAATACTTTAGACTATGCGCTTATCAAAAAAGGTGAGCCAAGCGAAAACACGATGTTGTTAATCGGCGGTATTCAAGGAGATGAGCCAGGTGGCTTTTTGGCAGCCTCTATCGTGGCCACCGACTACAACATCACAAAAGGCTCGCTTTGGGTCGTGCCAAATTTAAATTTCCCAAGTATAATCGAGCGAAGTCGTGGCACAAAAGGCGATATGAATAGAAAATTTGCCCATGTCGATAAAAACGATCCTGACTATAACTCAGTGATGAAGATAAAAGACGTCATCACCGATAAAAACGTCACGCTCATCTTAAATTTGCACGATGGCAGCGGATATTACAGAGATAAATTTATAAACAAAGACGAAAATCCAGATAAATGGGGCAACACTTGCATAATAGACCAAAGCACGCTTCCTAGCTCAAAATATCCAGAGCTTGAAAGTATCGCCTCAAGCGTAAAAGACGTGTTAAATAAGCACCTAATAGATCCAAAACACCAGTATCACATCAAAAACACACACACTGCGATGGGTGATAAAGAGATGCTAAAAAGCCTAACTTACTATGCTATTACGCAAAATAAGTCAGCCTTTGCAAACGAAGCTAGTAAAAATTTAAACGCCGAGCAAAGGACTTATTATCATCTAATCGCCATTGAAGAATATATGAAAAAGGCTGGCATTAGCTTTACTAGGCCGTTTAACCTTGATGTTAAAAGCGTAAAAAAAGCGATCGAAAAAGAGATCAGACTCGAGCTTGAAAATTCATACGCAATAAGCCTCAAAAATCTAAAGCCTTTAATAAATTTTGTCCCACTTAAAAAAGGCGAGTTAAATTACAGCTCACCAAATCCGCTAATAGCCGTTATAAAAGAAAATGGTAGCTTCAAAGTGCAGTATGGCAACCGCTTTGTTACTAGATTAAAACCACAATATTTTGAGTTTGCAAAACCACTTGATGAAATTTCACTAATAAGTGACGGTAGCGAGCTTACATTAAAAAGTGGCGATAAATTTAGCGTGAAAAAGAGCTTTAAAATAAAATCACTCAAAAACGTGCGCGTAAATGTCATAGGATATGGCACAAAAAGTATAGATGAGAGCGAGCAAGAAGTGACTAAAAATAGCCTAAATAAAAGCTACAGCATCGATAAAGACAGCAAAATTTACCGAGTCGAGTTTTATAAAAACGAAGATGGCAAAGAGAAATTTGCTGGCATGATCTTAGCGGAGTTTAAATGATACTTGGCATCGAAAGTAGCTGCGATGATAGCTCAGTTGCACTCATAGATGAACGCACTTTAGAGAAGATTTATTATAAAAAAATTTCTCAAGAGGAGGAGCACGCTATCTTTGGTGGAGTTGTTCCTGAGCTTGCAGCTAGGCTTCATACGAAGGCACTGCCAGCACTTTTAAATGATATCTTGCCAAATTTTAAAGATATAAAAGCGATCGCCGTGACAAATGAGCCAGGGTTAAGTGTGAGCCTAATAGGCGGTGTCAGCATGGCAAAAGCGCTAAGCGTGGCTCTAAATATCCCGCTAATTGCTGTAAATCATTTAGTTGGCCACATCTACTCACTATTTTTAGATCGCGAAGCCACCTTTCCACTTGGCGTCCTGCTAGTTAGTGGTGGGCATACGATGATCTTAGAAGTAAGCGAAAATGGTGAAATCACTGAGCTTGCAAGCACTAGCGATGATAGCTTTGGTGAGAGCTTTGACAAGGTTGCTAAAATGCTTGATCTTGGCTATCCAGGCGGTGCCGTAGTTCAGCAAAATGCCCTACTTTGCAAAGACAAAGAGAGGTTTCATTTTACCATTCCACTTCTTCACGATAAACGCCTTGAATATAGTTTTTCAGGGCTTAAAAACCAAGTCAGAGTCGAAATTTCAAAGCTAGAAAATATCACACAAAAGGATATCGCTGAAATCTGCTACGCATTTGAAAATACTGCCTGTGAGCACATTTTAAACAAGCTTGAAAAGGTCTTTTGTTTAAGAAATTTTAAGCGTTTTGGCGTAGTTGGCGGTGCAAGTGCAAATCTAAATTTACGAAAAAGGCTTGAGATGCTTTGTCAAAAAAACGAGTGCGAGCTTTTGCTAGCTCCACTTGAGTTTTGCTCTGATAACGCCTTAATGATAGCAAGAGCGGGACGTGAGAAGTACCTAAAAGGCGAGTTTGTAAGCCATAGCGAGCTAAATATAAATCCAAGAGTTAGCTTTAAAAAGCTTGAGTTAAATTAAACTTTTTAAAAAACATAAAATTTTGCGCCTAAATCTTGATAGCTTCGTAAGTAAAAACGTAATAAAATCTAAAAAATTTCAAAAAAAGAATCTTTAATGGACGAGTTTTTAAATCACGCTTGGCATTTAAATAAAATTTATGCCAACACTGATGCAAGCGTACCTTTTTACCCAGATCTACTGGCGCTTCTTTTATCTTGTGATGAGAAAAATTTAGATGAGTTTATGGCTCTTGCTGAGTTTAGAACTATCTTAAAAAAGCTAGGCGTTGGACTTGATATCTTTAGCATACAAAGTGCTCAGCTAGCCACACTAAAAGCACTAAATGAAGCAAAAATTTCAAGCGATGAACTCGTAACCTACTTACAAAAGCTACGTGATGAAAAGATAATTGGCCATGAAAAATTTGATTTTTTAATAAAATTTATAAGCAAAAACTCAAATCAAAATAAAGCTGAAAATTCTAATGTAAAGCCAAAAGATCACTTTCACAAGAGCTTGGATTTTCTAAATGAGATAAATGAAAAAGCAAGCATGCTTGGTGAAGATAAAGAATTTTTACTAGCTTTGAAAAATGCCAAGAAAAGATCAAACGAAACGCTTTTTAACATCGCAGTAAGTGGCGTCATAAACTCTGGCAAATCAACCCTTTTAAATGCACTTTTAAACAAATCCATCCTTGGCACTTCAAATGTGCCTGAGACCATAAATTTAACCATCTTAAAGCACGCATCAAATAGCCATGCAAAGGTAAATTTTTATAGCCCAGACGAGCTAGAAAAGCTTGGACTTTCAAGCGAAAATTTACCAGCCAGTAGCGTAGAGATCAGCCTAGATGAGATCAAAAACTATACATCTTCAAGCTCAAAAACGGCAAATCTCGTAAAAAGCGTTGAGCTTTATGATGACTTGGAGCTTTTAAGAGATAATGTCTGCATTATAGACACTCCTGGCATAGATGATGCGATCGTTTTAAGAGAGCAAATAACTACAAATTTTATGAAAGAGTGCGACCTTTTGGCTCATCTCATGAATGCTTCGCAAAGTGCAACGCAAAAAGACGCACTATTTTTGAAAAAATGCCTTGAAAACTCGCACATCGTAAGAGTTGCTATCGTGCTAACTCACGCTGACGAGTTGGACGCAAAGGATATTAATGAAACGCTTAACTACGTAAAAAAGGCGATCGGCGAGCAGATAAATGATATTAAGATAGATTATTTTGCCCTTAGCGCGAAAGCTTATCTTGATGGCGCTTTAAATAGTGGCGTGCCGGAGTTTAAAGAGTATCTTTATGATGTACTTTTTGGTAAAGACTCTAAAAAATCAGCTCTAATTTTAAGCTCATATCAAAAAGAATTGCAAAATATTTTAAAAACAAAACTCGAAGCCACAAAGGCTGAAATTTTGGAGCTTAAGGCATTTGGTTTAGAGCTAGAAGCTTTGCAAAACGAGCAAGCAAATATCAAAAATTCTCTTAATGAAAATTTCACAAAACTTGAAAAGCTTTTAGAAAGCGAGCTAAAAAAACTCGATGATAAAAATGCAAAAGATATCTATAAAATGGGGCTTGAAGCACTACTACAAAATTTAAATGAAAAGCTTAAGAGCGAGATCGCTTACTGTAAAAGCAAAAGAGAAAATTTAAATCTAAAACGTCTTACACAAATAGCAAAAACTACACTTTGTGACGGAGTTGCGGCACTCATGAGAGAGGCCAGAAATGAAACTTTAGTGCAGACAAAGTCATGCGAGCAAAATATCGCTTTAAGTTTTGATGGCTTTAGTGTGAGTGAAAATAAAATTTTTAGTATAAATGACTTTTTAAAGCAAATGGGCGTAGAGCTTGATTTTGGTGAGCTTTTAGATGAGCTTGAGGCTAAAATTTTAAATAAAAATGAGCCAGATGAGGCACTTTTAGGCTTAAGACAAAATTTACTTAACAATAAAAGCATATCGCAGTTTTGTGAGACACTAGCAGAACATGAAAAAAAGCTACTAAAAGAGCGAGTAAAGGCTTATGAGATGAGCCAAAAAGAGGCTTTAAGCCAAAGACTTTTAGTGCTCAATGAAAAACTTAATGAGCTAAATTTACAAAATCAAAGCTCAATTTCAAAGCTTAAGCAAAAGGCCTCCTTGCAAGATGAAATTTGCTCACTTTTAGAGGATATAAAAAATGTTTAATGAGTTTATAAATGCCTACAAAGCGAGATATTTTAAGGTTTTTACAAATGATTTTAAGGGCGAGCTAGCTAGGTTTGTAAATGACCTAAACGATCCTAGCTTGCATATAAGCGAGCAGATAAAAGAGAGCTTAAATTTACTAATAGACACTCTAAATGAACCACCGCTAATAGCTGTTATCGGTCAATTTTCAAGTGGAAAATCAACGTTTTTAAACGCACTTCTTGGTCAAGATATCTTGCCATCAGGACTAACTCCAGTCACCGCAAAGGCTGTGAGGCTAAAATTTGCAAAGATACCACTTCTAAGCGTAAAATTTATAAATGGTAGCGAAAGCCTGTTAGCAAGTAGCGATCTAGCCGAGCTAAATAAGCTAGGCGAGCAAGTTTCTGGTATGACGCTTTATGCGCCAAGTGAGATTTTAAAAGAGATAAATTTCATCGACACTCCTGGCCTAAACTCGCTAAGAGATGCTGATACAAAAGAGACAAAAAATACGCTAAAAAAGGTTAGTGGTGCGATATGGCTAAGCCTTGCAAATAACGCCGCAAAGGCAAGCGAGCTTGAAAGTATCAAAGAAATTTTAAAAGCCAATGATCTAAAAGCGATCTGCCTAATCAACCAAAAAGACAAGCTAAGTGAGGAGGAGCTTGAAAGTTTACTAAAACACGCTGGGCAAACTTATGGCGAGCTTTTTGAGGATATCATCGCTATCTCGTCAAAGCAAGCTCTTCTTGGCATTACAAATAATGACAAAGGCTTACTTGAAGTTTCAAATTTTAACGAAGCTCTAAAGGCTATTAAAGAATACTTTTTAGACAAGAGCTTTAAAGAAAATTTCATAAAAGCAAGGGCAAAAAAGATCGTAAAACTCCTAACCAACGAGCAAGAAAAACATCTAGAAATTTATGATAATGCGCGGTTGATTTTAGATGAATTTAGTGGCTCATTAGATGAGAGGCTAGAGGCGATAAAAGAGGAGTTTAAACCAAAGATCGCTTTAAGTTATAGTCAAATGAGTGAAGTTATAAAACTTGCTGCCGATGAGGTATTTAAGCTACTTAAACCATTTTCAAAGACAAAATTTAACGCTTCAAAGACGCTTTTAAACAAAGAAATTTATAAGCGTGAAAATTTTGAGGTAATAAGTCTTGATAGCGACGAAGTCTTTTCAAAACTTATCTACGAAGATGTGGTTTTTAATAAATTTTTTAAACGCTACAAAAAAGATTTAAAAGAGCTAGAAAATGCAATAACCTCAGCGTTTAATGAGCTTTATAAAAATTTAGAGGATAAATTTTTAATATACAAATCTTGCTATGAAAATTACGCTAGCTTTAATGATCAAGTCTTGGCTTACGAAACAAAATCCATAAATACATATGCCGGACGGACATATGAAAATTTTTTAAGAGAGTATGAAACGGCTAAATTTAAGGCCATACAAAAGGTCTCTTTGTTTTTTGAAAAGCTTGATATAAAACTAGCCTCAAACTATGAAAACGCGCTCAAACTCGCGGTTTATTTTATAAAACAAAAGATAGAAAAGACGCTAGAGTCGCACCTGCAGATGAATACGCCACTTTATATTCCAAGCGCAAAAGACGTCTATGAGCGCATGCTTGATGCGTTTAGCCTTTATGAGTTTGAAGCTTTAATGTGCTCAAACAGCTCGTTTTTAAATAAAATTTTGCTTGATATAAAAAGCGATTTTAATGAAATTTATACTTTAAAAATAGCAATGCTTGATGGCTTAAAAGCAAGAGTTAAAGAGCAAATTTCAAAGATCGAAGAGCTTTGTGAAAACTCATTGCTATTAAGATAAATAAAATTTTTAAAGCTTAGAAGCTATCCATTTAAGGATAGCTTTTATTTTATGAGTGTATTATGCCAATCTTTGGTGCGTCAAATGCAGTTACGCGCTTTGGCACGCCTTTAAATTTCTCGACATCCACAAGGCTTGTGTGAGCGGTGTTGCTCTGGCTCATCTCGCTTGATGGCACGTCTTTTGTGAGCACATTTAAATTTCCGTGCAAACAAAGGCTCTTTTCGCCCGGTTTTTCAGGGTCATACCATGCACCTTCGCTTACTATTACGACATTTTGTGGCACATCTTCGGTCACAAATGCACCACACAGAATTTCGCCTCTATCATTAAACACACGCACTACGTCGCCCATTTTTATCCCTCTAGCCTCAGCTGTTTTTGGATTTATAAGCACTGGCTCGCGCTCTGCGATCTCGTTAAAGTTGCGAAGCACGGAGTTATTTAGCTGTGAGTGAAGCCTAAATTTAGAGTGCGCGCCGCTAATTGCGATAGGATATTTTTTGTTTTTTGCACCCAGCCACTCAAATGGCTCAAGCCAAGCTGCATGCGGTGGGCAGTCATCATAGCCAAAGCCAGCAACCGTCTCAGAGTAAATTTCTATCTTGCCAGATGGCGTTTTTAACGGATTTGCCACTGGATCGTCGCGGAATTTCTTATAGTTTGTAAAGTAACGTTTTTTCTCATCGATCTTGTCAAATCTAAAATATCCCTTCTCCCAAAATTCCTCAAAACTTGGCATACTCTCATACCCAAGCTCGGCAGCCTTTTTAACGGCATCTTCATATATTGTCTTGACCCACTCTAGCTCGCTTTTGCCCTCGCTAAATGCCTCTTCCCTGCCCCACTCTTTTGCAATCAGTCTTGCGATCTCGAAGTCACTCTTACTCTCACCAAATGGCTTAACAAGTGGCTTCATCGCAAATAGATACTCGCTAGTTGAATTTGCCATTTCAATGTCTGTTCGCTCGTACTCAAGTGCAGCTGGCAAGACTATATCGCTAAATTTAGCTGTACTTGTCCAAAACGGCTCGCAAGTGATGATAGCATTGACATTTCGCATAGCTTTTATCGCTCTATTTGCGTCAGGATGCCTTGTGAAAGTCGAGCCATTTGCGTTAAACATCACTCTAATCTTTGGCAATTTGTAGCTCTTGCCATTTCTTGTTATCTCCTTGCCTGGCTTAAGAAGTGCGTCTATTAGCCTTGAGTTTGGCATGTCATAGCCCTTTGTCTTTGGTACCAGCCCGCTATCAATAAATTTTTGAGGTACCTTTGTCTCAAACGCCGCTAGTTTAGGCGCTATGAAGCTCTCATCAGCATTTTTGTGCATGCCGTCATTTGTGACAAAACCACAACCCTCTTTGCCGATGTGTCCAAGCATCGCATTTAGCGTCACAAGCGCCCAGTATGCCATCTCACCGTGATCTTGCCTTTGTATGGCATAGCCACTAATTATCACTGAGTCGTTTTTGACTAGATCCTCGCTAAATTTAGCTAGATCTTTCTCGCTCACACCACAAATTTTGCTAGCCCAAGCTAAATTTTTATTGACCCCGTCTTTTGTGCCGAGCATATACTCTTTAAATTTATCAAAGCCAACTGTGTATTTTTCTATAAATTCTTTGCTGTAAAGCCCCTTTTCAAAAAGGTAGTTACACATACCTATCATCATCGCCGTATCGGTGCAAGGCACGACTTCAAGGTATTTTGAGTCAAAGTATTTTGCGCTATCGTTGTGATAAACGTCAACGCTATAAATTTTCATCTCGCCGCTCTCGCCTTTTTTTCTGATCTCATCATAGTATTTATATGAGTTGTGAAGCGGCACGCCAATGGCGATCTTGTTTGAAACGACTGGGTTTGTGCCCCAAAATACGATCGTTTTGGCGTTTTTTAAGATAGCCTCCCACTTTGTTGGCACTAGCGCAGGATCGACAAAGCCAGTGACGTGAGGCATAATGACAGTCGCTGCGCCGTATGAGTAGCCACCTAGCTCATTTACGTAGCCACCAAGCACATTAAGTAGCCTTTTTGCGGTCTTTTGGCTGTGGCCAACTTTGCCAAGGCTACCCCACTGATAAACCTGTCCGTAGATCGCTTCAGCACCGTATTTATCAAAATTTTCTTTTAAAATTTTTGCACTTAGCTTTATGGCCTCGTCCCAGCTCACACGCACAAATTCTTCTTTACCACGAAGCTCTGGTTTTGGGTTGTTTGGATTGGCTAAAAAGCTCTTTCTAACAAATGGATATTTTACTCTGCTCTCGTTTTGGATGTAGTCAATGACTGCGTTATTTAGCTCGTTTGGATAAGCATCGCCCTCAAATGGCACGGTCTCAACCACGCGCCCTGCGATAGTTCTTACGTAAAATGGGCCAAATTTATTTGCGCTTAGTCCGCTTTGTTTGTCAAATAACGCTTGCTCTGCGCTTCCAAGCTCTTTTGCTTGAAGGCTAGCCGCGCCTAATGCGCTTAATCTTAAAAAGTCTCGTCTTTTCATTTTCTCTCCGATTTTGGTTAAATTTATTGTTTTTGATTGGTTTTAGAAATTATAAATTTAGGGTTTTGTATCATTTCATCGTTTAAAGGCCTTGTAATGTAATACGCAAACTTGCATCTAAATTGTGCTATTTTAGCCAAAAATTTTTAAAGGATGGGCAGATGATTGGATTTTATGTAAACTTAAAAATTAAAGCTGGTTTTGAAGCAAAATTTGAAGAAATTTTAAAAGAGATCGTGCCAGCTTCAAGGAAAGATAAAGGCTGCATAAGCTACGAGTGCGGCATGATTGTGGGCGGTAAAAATGAATACTGCTTTATGGAAATTTGGGAAGATCTTGCAAGCCAAAAAGAGCATATGAAAAGCGTTCATATGGTGAAAAACGCAGCTGCGCTGGAGGCTTGCAAAGAGAGCCAAGAGGTAAAAATAGTAAATTTTGTAAGCGTAAAGGAATAATATTTGCTTTAAAAAGGGCAAAATCCACAAAAAATGAGCGAAGAAAAAATGCTTGAGATGATAAATGCGACTGCCGATATTATATTTATGGCCGTACTTAGGGGGCGAGTGAGCTTTGAGGCTTGCAAAAAAGATAGAGAATTTATTGACTCTTTAAGAGAAGAGCTACTTGGCAAAAATCCAAATAAATTTAAAATCGCCCAAAACTCATACCAAATGATCGCCATTTTTGAAAAATACCGCAATAAAAAATAATCCACTTAAAATTTAAATCTGTTTGCCGATATTGTGTTAAAGGATTTGACATGATAAACGCACTAAATGGATTTAATCAAAGCTTTAACTACCAAGACGCTTTTAGTAAGCGCCAAGCCACAAACACAAATTTAAACAAAGTAGAAATTCCCACCAAAACTGCGGACATCAAGCATCTACCGCTCTCTGGCTACTCATCAAATGATAAAATTTCTATCTGGGGCAAGATAAATGGCCTTGATAGCGGAGCGAGCAAAGATGAAATCTCTAGCCTTAAAAATTTCGTTGATAGCACGAAGCTTTGGCGAGCAAGCTACATTCTAACTAGCGAGAAAAACGGCTTTAGCGTAGATGAGTTCATCAAAAATCACAAAATGAGCATAAACAATAAAATAATCAATAATGCTTTTGGTGCTCTTTATCTAAGCCGTGAGGCTACAAATTTACTAGACTCTGATCTAAGTATCGATGAGTTTAAAGATAAATGGCTGGAATTTACCGCCGAAAGGATACTTGGCGAGCACGCAAATGTAAAAATTTCTTTTAAAGATGGGGCTTTACATTACGAACAAAGCTCGGATAAAAAACGTATAGAATTTTTGGGTCAGCCTATGTTGCACCGCGTAAGCTACGCTGATAAAAATAGCAAAGATGAGTTTTTAAAATTTTTAAAAACAAGTTATCAAAAGGGCGAGAGCATCGCTGATGTGCTTCAAAATATCGCTCTTACGCCAGTTAGAGAAAATGGCGATGAAGAGATGGAAGAAGAGAAATTTAAGCCTACGCAAGTTACCAAAAAGAGCGTAACTTACACAGATAAAGATATAAAACGTGATTTTTTTGAGGAATTTATCAGGCGCGAGGTCGAAAATGGAGCGAGCTTTGATGAACTAGTACAAAAGCTAAACAAAATAAAGCCAAAGGATATCCTCGCTTAGCTTTGGCCTTATGTTTAAATTTCTAGGGGCTGGCTTAGCTCTTTAAATTCTACTTAGATTTGAATTTAAAGAGCTAATTAGCCAACTAATTTAAAAAGCTAGCTTATCTTAATAAATTTTTACTCGCGTTTAAATTTTAAGAGCCAGCCAGCTTGACTCTTAAAATTTCTACTTTGGATTATTTATACTTATCACCATATTTTTCTCATCAAGATATAGTCTAGCAGCCTCTTTGATGTCGTCATTTGTGATGGCTTTGACCGCATCTATGTACTCCTCAGCCGTATAAAGTGGCGTGTTAAAAATTTTATTTGAGATGATGAGCTTTTGCCAAAACTCAGGCTTTTCGTAATCTTTTTTTATAGAAATTTCACTCTGTGCCTTAAAATCCTCCAAATGCTTTGGCAAGATCGCGCCACTACTCTTGATGCTAGCTATTATCTGCTTTATCTCAGTGATAATCTTGTCCGTGTTTGCAGGATCGCAAGTAAAGCTAATTAGCATATCTGAATGCTCAAAAGGATAGCGTGAGAGCTTGGCATTTAGACTAAAGCCGTATGTCTGCCCCTTATCTTCTCTGATTTTTTCTCGAAGCGCCGTTTTTAAAATTTCACTTAATGCCCTTAGTTTAATCGCTCCTTCAAAGCTATATTTAGCGTCAGAATTTATGATATTTATGCCAACATCGCTTCTTTTTGTGCTTTGATACTCCCTTTTAAAGGTGTGCTGACCCTTGATACTTCGCACGCCATCATCTTTAAACTCTTCAGCTTCACCAAGCTTTGGCAAAGTGGCGATATACTTTTTAACAAGCAGCAAAAGCCTCTCTTCGTCGGTATCGCCGATGATTACAAAAGTATATGAGGCTGCGTTTGTAAATTTATCTTTGATGATCTCTTTTAGCTCATTTAGCTTTAACGCATCGATCTGAGCCATCTCAAGCGGCGCGACACGTTTATTGTTTTCATAAAAAAACTTGCTAAATTCGGTGCTAAATTTATATTCAGGCAAATTTTGCTCTTTGCTTAGCTCATCTTTTGCTCTTTGCTTTATCCTCTCAAGCACGTTTGCATCGGCTTTTGGAGCGTTAAATTCTAAATTTATAACAGCTAGCAGCGAGCTAAGATCGCTTGTGCTTGATGAGCCATAAAATCCTTGCGTAAGACCCTCAATATTCTTTTGATAGCTTACGATCTTGCCATTTAAAATTTTTGATAACTCATAGTTATTAAATTTACCAACACCGCTTTCATTTGTGAGTGCCACTGCAAAGCTGCCAAGCTTTGGATCAGCCAAATTTGATGTGCCTCCTTTGCTGACGGCTGCAAACAAAACGCTATCTTTTTTAGTAGCTAGTGGCTTAAAGATAACTTGCGAGCCATTTTGCATTTTATAGGTATAAATTCCATTTTTTTCATCAAAGCTTCTTGAGCTTATCTCTTTTGGCTCTAAATTTTCATTGCCTAGGCTCTTATCGTTGTTATTAGCAGATAGGTTTGTGTTATAAGCAGGCGCCTTGGCAAAAAGCTTTAAAAACTCATCTTTGCTAAGCCTATAACTATCTTTGCTAAAAATTCTTACACGCTCATCAAAAATGGCCAAAATTTGTCTAAATCTAGCATTCACGTCAGCTAGCGTAATCTCGTTTAATAGCTTTAAACTAAGCTCTTTGTCGTCTTCGTCGCTTAACACAAAGCCACCATTTTCTATCATATTTAAAATTTGTCCTGCGTAAGCACTTGATTTTTTAGTCTTTGAGCGTTTAAATTTTGCATCTACATTTACTGCAAACGCCTTTTTTACATCTTCGAAATCTTCTTTATTAAAGCCAAACTCTTTAATGCCTTTTATAACGCCAAGCATATCTTTAAGGCTTGCGTTAAAATCGCCTCCAAGTACATTTGTTTCAAAACTATAAATTTTCTGCTTTGCTTGAAGTGTTTGAGCTATAAAATCAGTACTTAAATTCGATGAATTATCTGCATTTTTTTGCTCATAAAGCATATTTATTAGGCTTGCGATAAGTGCGTCTTCTAAATTTCTCTTTGCGTCAGCCTCATTTAAAACTGGGCTAAATTTATCAAAATAGCTAAGTCTAACTAGCTCCATTCCAGTTTCATTCGAGTCATAATTAAAAATATTTAAACCGCTTTTAAAGCTGATATTTTTTTCTGGATGAATGTAAGAATTTGTATTTTTTGCTTGGCTAAAGCTTTTTTCGATTAAGCTTTTTATCTCATTTTTGTCAAAGTCGCCAACGGCTACAAAGCTCATAAATCTTGGCTGATAAAGCCTCTCGTAAAATTCTTGCATGTGCTTAGCATCTACACTTTTGATGACATTCATGTCGCCTATTGGCACTCTTTTTAGATAGATACTGCCCTCAAAAATATCCTTTGTTTGAGCCAAATAAAGCCTATATCCTGGCGTATTTCTCTGACGCTCCTCTTCCATTATGACGCCACGCTCCTTATTAAGCTCCTTAGGATCGATTTTAACGCCATCTATCCAATTCGAAAAGACTTTAAACGTATCTTGTAAATTTTTCTCATTTACATTAATCGTTAAGACATAACTCGTCTGATCGTAGCTCGTCTGCGCGTTTAGATCGGCTCCAAATTTCACACCAAGGCTCTCAAGCTGTTTAATGAGCTCATTTTTACTAAAGTCACGGCTGCCATTAAACGCCATGTGCTCCAAAAAGTGAGCAAGACCTTGCTCGCCATCTTTTTCATCAGTTGAACCAGAATTTATAACAAGATAAAAAATAGCTGTTTTTTGTGGAAATTTATTCTCTTTGATATAGTATTTTAGCCCGTTTTTTAGCTCTCCATTTAACATATCTTTATCGTTTTGAAGTGCAAAAAGACCCATTGCTAGACAAAAAAGCAACAAAATTTTTCTCATTATTTTCCTTTTAAATTTTAATCGATAGACAAAGCAGAATTTAGCATAAGCCTGCAAATTTGCAGGCTAGAAGATTATTTTAGATCGTATTTTTTAAGTAAAGCTTCGTAGCTTCCGTCTTTTTTCATGTCATCTAAAATTTGATTTATTTTCTCTATTAACGCACTCTCTTTTCCTTTATCAAAAGCTATTGAAAAGCCCTCGCTGCCATCAACTTCTTTGAAAAATGCTTCAAGTTCTGGATTTTTCTTAATAAAGCCATATCCGATAGAGCTATCAAGGATGACTGCGTCAAATTTGCCAACTTTTAATCCCATGATAAGTGGCACAGTATCCTCTGAAGGCACTACTTTTACGCCATTTATTGCATTTGCTGCTAGCTCTTGGACGGTGCCTTGTTGCACGCCAACTCTTTTGCCAGCTAACTCTTCTTTAGCTTTTAGTGCGTCATTACCTTTTTTCTTTAGGTAGAGGTTTTCAGTTAGATAGTATGGCTTTGTAAAATTGATTGATTTTAATCTATCTGAAGTCGCACTCATCGCACTTATTATGCCATTTATTTTGCCAGCTTTAAGTGCTGGGATAAGGCCGTCAAAACTCATATTTATGATCTTATATGAAAAGCCTGCACGCTTTGAAATTTCATCGATCAGCTTGATATCAAAGCCTGTTATTTTGTTATTTTCATCGATATATTCAAATGGCGGATAGTTCGCCGCTGTGCCAAATTTTAGCTCATTTGCACAAAGAGCAACAAAAGCTGTGAGTAAAAGAGCAAAGATCTTTTTCATAATAGTGTCCTTTAAGGTGATTTAGTGGCTTAATTATCAGTATTTCTCTATTAAAAATTGTTTAAATCCGTAATAAAAGAAAAATGCTATAAATAATCGTATAGCAAAGTAGCATATAAATTTTTATAAATAAGTTCTATCCCTTAATTATCTTAAGGGATAGAATAATAGGAGCTCTAAGAGTAAGTCAAAGATTAAAATTTACTTTTTCTAACTTCGTTTACTATTGCCTTAGCCATGTCGTCAACATCAGATGTTACTTCATTTGCCTTATTGACAATTACTACATTTTCTTTTGTAAGTGTGTCTATTTGAGCAACTGATTGATTTATCATATTAATTCCTTCACTTTGCTCTTTTATAGACTCACTCATTTCATTGATTGATTGAGCTAGTACGTTTGTATTTGCTTCGATCTCTGTTAGAGATTTTTGAGTTCTCTCTGCTAGTTTTCTAACCTCATCTGCAACAACCGCAAAGCCTCTGCCGTGCTCTCCTGCACGTGCTGCTTCTATTGCGGCATTAAGGGCTAGTAGGTTTGTTTGATCAGCTATATCTCTAATAATAGTTATGATGTTTTTAATCTCATCACTTTGTCTAATAACATCAGATGTTTTTTGAGATATTGCATTCATTGAGCTTGACATTTGCTCTACTGCAGCAGCAGATTCTTGAAGTGAGCTTGCTTGTACATTTGCACCTTGAGTTAGTTCTTTCATTGACTGACTTAAAGCCTCAGCCTTTTCTTCTAACACATGAGCTTGATCTAAATTTGCCCTTAACATCTTGGCTATCTCTTCACCAAGAGCGTTTATGCCAACCGCCATCTTGCCATCATCTTCAAGCCTTTTAGTAAAGTCTTGTTTTTTAAAGCTTTCTAGTAGATTTAACACGTCATCACCATTTTCCGCAATAGCATGTTTTAGTGCGATTTGTAAGTCTTTGAAAGTTTGTTTTAGCTGGCTAAGTGCAGGATTTGAAGTATCTGCGTTAAGCTGAGCTACGTAGTTACCTTTGCCGATTTGATTTACAAAAGTATTTGCTTCTTTAATGAAATTATTTTGTTCAGATAAATTTGCCTCGATTTGTTTGATATTCTCATTTATCAGTGCACTCATCTGTCCGATCTCGTCGCTACCACTACGATCTAAAAATTCAGCCTTATTAGATTTATAATTTAAGAAGTCAAAAAATCTAACTAAGCCATTTTTAGTCTGATCTATGCCAGAGATCAAATTTTTACCTATCAATGTAGATACTAGCAACATAAGCAAAATACAAATCGCAATCACTATTGAGCTAAAAATAAGTTGTGTATTTGCCTCACTTTTTATGTGTTGTGCATCTTTTTGCATACTATCAAGTAGTTTAAGCTCAAGCTCTCTCATCGCATCTATTGAAATGCTTATCTTTGAAAACCAGCTCGCTGCATCATAAGATACATCTTCGGTAGCAACTACATTTTTAATAATATTTATAGCATCTATAAAATCTGCCTTTTTTCTAGCGATGGCATCAAATTCATCACTAAATTCTTTTGGGTTATAATCGTCAAAATCCTGCATAAATTTATTTATGACGCTATTTAGTGCAACTACTTTATTGTAGTCCTCTTTGCTTATGCTCTTTTTAGTAAAAACCCCATTTAAAGCAGCACGCAAAATACCAAAAGACTCTTTTATCTCACCAACAATAATGATACGCTTTAGATCATCTACCAAGCTAGGCTCGAGCTTATCACTATATCCATTTATAGCAATAACCTCTTTTCTTAAAATTTTTGTTATACGACTAATTAGATCATTGCCACTTTTTTGATCTACATTTGAGCGGATACTATTTATCTCTGAAACTATTTCATTTTTCTCCTCAAGCTTATCAAGCGCAGCATCTACTTTTTTACGTTGCTCTAATAAATTTTTATTATCCCCTCCTGCTAACACACCTGAGCTAAATCCGCGTTCTTTTTGCATTTCATGGATAAAATTATTTTGATTTATTATTGTATCCACGATTTTCTCACTAAACTCTGCTTTTGAGCGAGTCTTTAAGATACCATTTAGCATGTATGCACTCATGATACCAAGGCCAATAAGACTGACGATAACTATCGCCATAATCTTAGATTTAATACCTAAATTATTCATTTTCTCTCCTTTTAGTTTTTCTTAATATCTGCTTCAAAAAATAAAGTCATACGACTTTAATACTTAAAATTTTACCAACAAAAAATACTTTTGGTTATTTTTATAAAAAATATCAATTAACGCATTTATGTAAAATTTTAATTTATATTTAGCTTTATTAAATAGTAGGAATTTTTTAACAAAATTGTGATACATGCAAATAGAAAATAGCACATTTAAAATAAATGCCGTTCTCATCCTGAGAAGCTCCATTTTTTCTCCTTGAAAATAGTTAAGTTATTTTATTAATTTTACTTTTAAAAGATGTTAAATTTTAAAAATTAGAAAAAAGTGAGTTTTTGCAGAGAATTCCTGCTTCTCTGCAAATTTTGTATTTAGATTTATTTCTTTAATCCATATTTATCTAGCATTTTGTCAAATTCGCCAGATTTTTGTAGCTCATCGATTGCTGCGTCTATCTTCTTGATAAGCTCAGTGTGTTTGCCTTTATCAAACGCCATTGCAAATCCTTCCGTGCCATCAGGAACTCTTAAAAATTCTTCCAAATCTGGATTTTGTTTTAAATACTCAACCCCTATCGGACTATCAGTTAGCACAACGTCGATTTTGCCAGCGTTTAGTGACATGATGGCAGCTGCTACATTTTCAGCAGGTATCGACTTAGTAGTTATGCTTTTGGCTGCTTCTTCTTGAAGTGTGCCAACTTGAGCTGAAATTTTCTTATCCTTAAGGTTGTCTTTATTTACATCTGAGCCTTTTTTGCGGATAAATAAATTCTCTGAAAAATAATATGGCTTAGTGAAATCAACCGATTTTCTTCTCTCATCAGTTGCACTCATTCCGCTTATGGCAATATCGATTTTACCGGTTTTTAATGCTGATATCAGTCCATCAAAGCTCATATTTGCAACATCAAATTTTATTCCAGTTTTTTTGGTGATCTCATTTAATAAATCTATCTCAAAACCAACAATTTTATTGTTTTCATCAAGATATTCAAAAGGTGGATAATCAGCACTCGAGCCAACTTTATAAACTACATTTTTACTAGCTTCTTCGGCATTATTTGCTGTATTTTTTTTATTAGCGTCATCGCCACAACCTAGTAAAAATAAAACCAAGCTTGCCATCAAAAATTTTAAAATTTTACTCATTTTCTACTCCTTTAATGATTTAAAATTTTACCTAAAAACTCTTTTAAGCGCTCATGTTGCGGATTTGTAAAGACATTTTTCGGTGTATCATCAACTGCGATTTTACCTTTATCCATAAAGAAAATTCTATTTGCCACGTTTCTTGCAAAACCCATTTCGTGTGTAACCACAAGCATCGTTATACCCCTTGCGGCAACATCTTTCATAATATCAAGCACCTCTCCGATCATCTCAGGATCAAGTGCACTTGTCGGTTCATCAAAAAGTATCACTTCTGGCTCCATCGCTAGGCTTCTAGCGATCGCGATACGTTGCTTCTGTCCACCTGAAAGCTTGTGCGGATAGGCAAATTTCTTATCACTTAGCCCAACACTTTTTAGCAGCTCATCGGCTCTTTTTTCTGCACTTGCTTTATCTAAAATTCCCGCTTTTATCGGGGCTAAAGTTAAATTTTGCAAGACGTTTTTATTTGCAAAAAGATTAAAGTGCTGAAAAACCATGCTCACTTTTTGGCGAATTTTATTTATATCTGATTTTTTATCTAAAATATCTTCGCCATTTATCTTTATGTGCCCGCTATCTGGCTCCTCAAGGCGGTTTATACAACGTAAAAATGTACTTTTACCACCACCACTTGGACCAATTATAGCTATAACTTCACCTTTTTTTATATCTACGCTAATATCATTTAAAACTCGCAAATCGCCATAACTTTTGTTTAAATTTTTAATCTCAATCATGGCGGTTTAATCTCCTCTCGAGTAGTTTTGCTAAAAGTGTAAAAAATTTAACACTCACATAATAGACAATGCCCGTAAAAATGACTGGCTCTGGACTATAAAAGACCGCTTGCAAGCTCTTACTTTGCATCGTGATATCAACGACGCTTATATAACCCACGACTGATGTCTCTTTAAATAGCGATATAAACTCATTTGCAAGAGCTGGTAAGATATTTTTCGTAGCTTGTGGAAAAACTATCTCGCGCATCGAAACATAGTAGTTTAGTCCCATCGCACGAGCCGCTTCCATTTGTCCTTTATCGACACTGTTTATGCCACTTCGCACGATCTCGGCCACATAAGCAGAGCTATTTAGTCCAAGTGCGATGAGAGCTACATAAAAATTATCACTCCATGTTGCAAAAATGACAACTGAAAAAATTAAAAGTTGAAGTATTACAGGTGTTCCACGTAAGATATCGATATATTCATCAATTATAAAATTTAAGACTTTGATATTTAAAAATTTAATAAACGCCAAAGTAAATCCAAGTGTTATGCCTATGGCAATACCACCTATCGTGAGTCCTAAAGTCACTCCGTAACTTTTGATATAAGCGATCTCTTGAGCCTCACTAAGATCTCTTGGATAGAAAAAATATGCTCCAAGTGAGACGATTATTATAAAAAATAGAAATTTAGCTAAATTTTGAGCCTTCAACTTCGTCCTTCTCTTTAAAATATAGCTTTAAATAATACGAAAAAATTTATATCATTTTGCTTAAAAGTGTTTAAGGATCGGCGCTGAATGTTGTAATTTAAAAAAATTTATATTAACATAAGCCATTTATCTTAATTTGAAAGGAAATTTATGAGCTTTGGGTCTTATTTAGCCATCGCCATCTATTTTGGCTTTTTGCTCTTTATCGGACGATATTTCTACGATAAAAATGCAAGTATGAACGAGTATCTGCTAGATAACCGTCGAATGGGTCCAGTAGTTACTGCACTTAGTGCTGGTGCTTCTGATATGAGTGGTTGGATGCTACTTGGCGTGCCCGGAGCTTTATACGCAACTGGCATAGCAAATGTGTGGATGATAATCGGTCTTATCATTGGAGCTTACTGTAACTATCTATTTTTAGCAAAGAGGCTTAGAATTTATACTGAAGTTGCGAGTGATAGCATCACAATACCAGATTTTTTAGAAAATCGCTTTAAAGATAGGACTAAAATTTTAAGAATCATCTCTGGTCTTATCATTTTAATCTTTTTCACGCTTTATGTAAGTAGCGGCATCATCGCTGGCGGAAAGACATTTGAGAGCTTTTTTGGTTTAAAATTTGCCTACGGAGCGGTCTTTACACTTATTATTGTGGTTTTTTACACATTTTTTGGTGGATTTAAAGCAGTTAGTATAACTGACGCATTTCAGGGGCTTTTGATGTTTTGTGTCCTAGTCTCGATCCCAGTCGTGGCATATCTAAATTTAGACTTGCCAAGTGATACAAATTTGATAAAAGAGATAAGCAAGCTTGATGCAAATCACCTAAATCCATTTAGAGATCAAACTTTTTGGGGAATTTTAGGACTTATGGCTTGGGGATTTGGCTATTTTGGCCAGCCACACATCATTGTTAGATTTATGGCGATACGCGATTCAAAAGAGCTTGCTAAAGCAAGAAGGATCGGCATTGGCTGGATGAGTATTGGGTTGCTTGGTGCGATTATGAGCGGACTTATTGGCTTTGTCTACTTTAGTCAAAGAGGCGGGCTTAGTGATCCTGAGACGGTGTTTTTAAAGCTTGGTGAGCTACTTTTCCCACCATTTTTTATAGGCATTATCATCTCAGCTGTGCTTTCAGCGATAATGAGTACCATCTCAAGTCAGCTTTTAGTTACATCTAGCTCGGTAACAAAGGACTTTATCTTTGCATTCTATAAAAAAGAGATTAGTCAAAATACGCAAACAGCGATCAGTCGCTATGCTGTCGTAGTAGTGGCCATAGTTGCTACCATACTTGCTTTTATCTCGACAGATAATGTTCTAAATGTCGTTGGAAACGCTTGGGCTGGATTTGGTGCGAGCTTTGGACCAGTGCTACTTTTTAGCCTTTACTGGAAGCGCATGAGCGCACTTGGAGCACTTGCTGGCATGATAGCTGGAGGTGCAACCGTAATATTTTGGATCACTTCGGGGCTAAACGCTTATGTTTATGAAATTTTGCCTGGCATCATAGCGTCTTGCATAGCGATCATTAGCGTAAGTATCTGGGGAGATGCGATAAATAAAATGACGAGCGAACCTCACGAGCAAGTCATAAAAGATGAATTTGAAAAGATGAAAACAAGGCTTTAAGCCTTATCTTATAAGAAATTCCTAGTATCTTGTGCTAGGAATTTCTGCTAATTGCCTCTTAAAGTTTTAATCCCTTTTTTAGTTTTCTTATCAAAAATCTAGCTGGATGAAGCTCATGAAATAGCGATCTTTCTATACAAAGTGGGCGACCAAACACAAGATCAGCTATCAAATTTGCTCCAAGTATCGCTGTGCCAAGACCTCGTGAGCCATGAGCAAAATTTACAAAGACATTTTTTTCGTAGCTTGCTTTTGGATTGTTATCTTTATTTTTGCTCCAAAATAGCCCTTTGTAGTTTTGTTTATAAAATTCTTCGTCATACAAGGCGCCAATTATCGGAAATCTGTCTCCACTATAGCTCCTATATCCCACACGTGAGCCGATAATATTCGCTTTTGTGGTGTCAAAAAACTCGCTTACATCGCTTAAATTTTTAGCATTATCCTCAACTTTAGGCGTATCGTAAATTTCATTTCTAGCGTAAGTTGCGCCGATGACTTGTACACCTTTTATGGTTGGACAGATGTAGCCTTTTGCGCTTAGCGGCATGGTATTTTTTAGCACTGGTTTTAGGTGCGTGACTTGACCTCGGACACTGCTTATTTGCATGTCGTAGCCCTTAAAAATTTCACTGCTCTTACTGCCACTGCAAAAAACCAAAATATCGGTCTCTAAATTTTTACCATTTTTAAATTTAACGCTGATCTTGCCGTTTTGTAGATGCTCCCTACTCTCATACTCGTGATTAAATAAAATTTCAAAACTACATGATAAAAATTTACAAATTTCTCTTGGTCTAGCGTATGCTGCCTCTTTTATAAACATCCCAGGATAAGGCTTTAAGTTCTCATCAAATTTAAAAATATCCTCTATGCTTTGAGTTTGCCACGAGCCATATCTTTTAATAAGTTCATCATCAAATGCGTAGTCTATGCAGCCGTTAAATTTAATAAGGCTTTTTGGCAAAGTTGCCTTGTAAAATCTCACTGCTTGCAAAAATGCGTTTAAGTGCATGCGACCTAAATTTACCCCGGGCTTGGTAACTAACGGCATCAAAGCGCCACAGTGATTACCTGAGCCATTTGTAGCCACTTCGCCCTTTGCCTCGGCGATCACCACTTTAAAGCCATTTTTGGCTAGTTCGCCAGCTGTTGCAAGTCCAGCCACACCAGCTCCTATGATAAGCGCTGTTTTGCCTTTTGGCTTAGCCAGTGGTTCACATCTCGTAAACCAAGCATCCTTTAAATTTTCATCCTTTTTCTCTAGCACGGCGCTACTCATCTGGCGTTTTCTAGAGTAACCCTCTTTTAGGCTTAGCAAAAAGCCAGCGCTCTTTAGCCCGTCTTTTACTATTTTTGCGCACGAGTAGGTTCTAGCAATCGTGCCAACCCTGCTTAGTCTTGCGATCTGTCTAAAAATTTCTTCGCTCCAGATCGAGCCATTTTTACTTGGAGCAAAGCCGTCTAGAAACCAGATGTCAGCGCTAAAATCAAGCTCAGGTAAAATTTCTTTAGCCTCGCCGTAGCAAAGATCAAGTGTAATATTTGGGGCAAAATTTATACGGTGCATGCCTGAGATTAGCGGCGGATAAAGCGAGACCAGCTTTTTAGCATAAGCTTTAAAAATACCTAAACTTTCATAAATTTTTAAAATATCTTCTTTTTTAATAGGGCTTTTTTCGATGCTAACAAAGTGAAGTTTTTTAGAGCTATTTTTAAATTTCTTACAAAGTGTGAAGAAATTTAGCCCAGCACCAAATCCTGTCTCAGCGATGACGAAGCTATCTTTGCTCTGCCAAATTTCATCAAGTGCGCTTGCAAATACAAATTCACTCTCAAGCCAAGGTTTGTCGGTATTAAAGTAGATGTCACCAAACTCCTCGTTAAATGGAATTTGCCCTTTAAAGCTTAAATTTGCATTTTTCATCTATTTTTTGCGAAATATCCATCTATGCCGTTTGCTATGCCGTTTGCAAGGGCATTTTGATATGCATCATTAAAGAGCTTTTCGCCCTCTACTGGATGCGTGATATAGCCGATCTCAACAAGAACTGCTGGCATAAGGGCGCCTACGAGCACCCAAAACGGCGCTTCTCTCACACTGCCATCACTTGCAGCATAGACTTTTCTGGTACTTGCTAAAATTTCTTTTTGGATATCGATACCAAGCTTATTTGACGCGATAATCTTCTCGCGGTTTAGCACGTTTAGAAACGTCTGCTGCGAAAAGTAGTTCATCTCTTCGATATCTGATTTGTTCTCAAGCGCGGCTGCATTTTTACTACGTTCGCTTCTTGCAGGCGATAAGAAAAATGTCTCGATGCCGTGCATGCTCTTTGCTTTTGTGGCATTTGGAGCGGCATTTGCATGAATGGAAACAAAAAGATCAGCCATCTTATCATTTGCAAATTTTGTTCTTGTTCTTAAATTTATAAAGATATCGGTCGATCTAGTAAAATAGATCTTGTAGCCACGCGCTTTTAGTATGTCGCCAAGCTTTTTGGCTACGCCTAAAACGGCTGTTTTTTCTTGCAGTTTGCCATTTACTGCACCTGGATCAGTGCCACCATGACCCGGATCAATGACGATCGTTTTGTTGCGTGAAAATTTACTAGCCGCAACTGGTGGCAAAGGTGCTGCCACTGGCTCGCTCTGCGCTGACTCTGGCTTTAAATTTGGCTCAGGCTCTTTGTGTGGCACTTCTTCATTTTTGTTTTTAGTTTTATGAAGTGGTGTTTTTACATTTTCGTTTGAGATAAAATTTTGAGCGCTGATTACAAGCAGATCACCTGTTGCATTTGCTTTTATAGTCTTTTGGATCTTATCAGAAAAAATAACTCTAACGGTATTTTTATCATACTGCGAGATATGAATATAATCAGATATAAAATTTTTATAAGTTAGCGAATTGCCATTTAATCTACCATCAATATCCATAATGTTTTTATATGTATTTTGCTGCTTTAAAAAGGATGTTTTTAGTTTTGCAGTATCGATTTTTGTATTAAACTTAAGCACCAAAGTGTCATTTACCTTGGTTGCACTAAGCAGCGTCAAAGTAGTAGTACTAGGCGTGTCTACACTCTTTACGCCATTTAGTGCATTTAGATCTTTTATATACCCACTTGAGTCAAAACCAAGCGATTTTGAGCTGGTTATAAGCCTTGTGAGTGCTTGTTTTTTTATATTTTTGTCATTTTTTATGATCGCGTCGACATAGATGTCTTTTATATCGTTGTGAAATTTGATCTTTGCACTTCTGCTTGAGCTAGCAAAATTTTTATCAAATTTTGCAAATATCTCTGAATTTGTTGCAGCAAAAAGAAAATTACAAACAATAAAAAAGAGGATTATCGCTCGTTTCATTCACCATGTACCAGCTTGTGCATTAGCTCTTTTACACTTATTAGCTCTTTTAGTTTATATCCGTTTGCTCCCGTGAAAAATAACCCGGTCTCTTTTTTGCCACTAAATGAGTCAAATAGCCTATCAGCGATGCAATATCCAACCTCTTTAGCCCCTTTGCCCCTTTGACAAGGGCTCACACAGTTGCTTATACACTGAATCTTTGGTCCCATCCTTTTTTCTACCAAATTTATCAAATTTGTTCTAATCCCACGAGCCGGATAGCCAACTGGACTTTTTATAAGCTCTATGTCCTTTTCCTCGGCTGCTAGTATCACTTCTTTAAAGCCAATATCTGCGTCACACTCATGAGTGCCGATAAAGCGTGTGCCCATCTGAACGCCGTCTGCGCCTAGTGATATTGCCTTTTCTATGTCGTTTTTATCCCAAATTCCACCAGCTGCGATGAGCGGAAAGTCGCCCCACTCTTTTATCTCGGCTTTTACTTGTGGGATTAGATTAAATAGCGAAAACTCAGGATCAAGGCACTGCTCGTAAGTAAAACCCTGATGCCCACCGCTTAGTGGTCCTTCAAGCACGACAGCATCTGGTAAGCGATCATATCTTTGTAACCAGCGTTTACAGATGATCTTTAGTGCTTTTGCGCTTGAGATAATAGGAACTAGCGCGACTTCTTTAAAATTTTGTGTAAATTCTGGCAAATTCGTAGGTAGTCCAGCACCTGATACGATGATATTTATACCGGCTTCACAAGCATCTTTTACCACTCTTGCGTAGTCATTTGCAGCGTACATTATATTTACGCCAAGTGGCAAATCTCCACAAATTTTTCGTGCATTCTCAATAATTGCTCTAAGACCTCTTGTTGAGTAGAAATTTTCACTTCCAAATGGCTTTGCATTTAGCTCTTTGTTTATAAATTTACGATTTTCATAATATCCTGTGCCAACTGAGCTGATTATTCCAAGGCCGCCTTCTAAGCTGACATTGCCAGCTAGTTTGTCCCAGCTGATACCAAGCCCCATACCGCCTTGAAATATCGGATACTTTATCTCATATTTTCCTATTTTTAATGGCTTTAACTCCATCTATTCAACCTTTACTTTTGCAAATTTACGCTTACCAACTTGCAAGATATATTCACCTGCTCCTAATTTTAACTGCTCATCACTGATCTTTTCTTGATTAATGCTAACCGCATTTGCCTTTATGTCGCGTCTTGCTTGAGAATTTGACTCACTTAGCTCACACTGTGATAAAGCTTCCACGATCCAAACTGGTGCTTTTAGAGTAAATTCTTTTATATCAGTTGGGAGCTGATTTTGAGAGTGCACGCTGTTAAACTCAGCCATCGCATCCTTTGCAGCCTCCTCGCCGTGATACCTTGCTGTTATCTCGTAAGCAAGGTCCTCTTTTGCTTTTTTTGGATGATATTTGCCGTTTTGAACATCACTCATCAAATTTTCTATCTCGCCAAGGCTTTTTGTGCTTAAAAGCTCGTACCAGCGCCACATTAGCTCGTCACTTATGCTAAGCGTTTTTGCAAACATATCATTTGCATTTTCAGTTACACCGATATAGTTTCCAAGACTTTTGCTCATCTTATTTACACCATCAAGCCCTTCAAGAAGAGGCATCATGATTACAGCTTGCTCTTTGCCAACATTATATGTTCGCTGTAAGGTTCTACCCATTAGAAGGTTAAATTTCTGATCCGTACCGCCCATTTCGATGTCGCACTTCATCGCCACGCTGTCATAGCCTTGAAGAAGCGGATACATAAATTCACAAATTGAAATTGGACTGCCAGCTTTTATCCTTTTTTCAAAATCATCGCGCTCTAGCATTCTAGCGACTGAAAATGTGCTAGTTAGCTCTATCATTCCAGCAGCTCCAAGTTCATTTGACCATTTTGAGTTAAACATTATCACGGTCTTTTTTGGATCTAAAATTTTAAAAACTTGCTCTTCGTAGGTTTTAGCGTTTTTTAAAACAGTCTCTTGATCTAGCTTTTTTCTAGTGGCTGATTTGCCAGTTGGATCGCCTATTTGAGCGGTGAAGTCACCTATTAAAAACTGCACGATCGCGCCATGTTTTTGAAGCAAAGCCATTTTGCTTAAAACGACTGTGTGTCCTAAGTGAAGGTCTGGAGCAGTTGGATCAAAGCCAGCCTTTACATAGAAATTTTCACCTTTTTCATAATAGTTTTTTATTAAATTCTCAACTCTTTCAAAGTCAATAATCTCGGCAACACCGCGTTTTATCTCTTGTAAAATTTCAGCTATATCTTGCATTATCTTTCTCCTAGTTATGGTATGGATCGCTTTGCGAAACGAAATCTATAATCTTATATCTATCTTTGATCTTCTCTCTTAGCTCGTTTGCATCGATATTTTCGGCTATCTCAACACTTATTTCAAATGTATCACCGCTAAGGTCATTTGCTTCGTTTAGCGAGATTGTAGCCAAATTTACATCCAGTCTAGCAAGATATGTTAAAAATTCAGCCAACGCACCTTTTCGGTTCTCTAGATTTAATAAAATTTTATATCTATGTGGGGCATTTCTAGTCCATTTGACAAAGATGATCTCATTGCCCTTATCCATAAGTTTCCCGGCACGCTCACAAAGTTTGTGATGCACTGTCACATTGTGTCCATTTTTAAAGCCAACTATGCTATCGCCTCTTTTTGGGTTACAGCAATAGTCGAACTCGACATTTGAAATTTTATGATTTGAGTAGATTACGATATTTTCAAATTTTTGCTTTTTGATCTGATATTTGTCGCCCAAAGAGATCATAAAAGGACGCTCTTTTTTTATATACTTTTTAAGCATATTTACGACCTCTTGCAAAAAATCACTTTCAGTTGCAGCACGAAAAACTTTTTTGCCTAAATTTTCATGCTCTATCCAGTCTAAAATTCTATCTTTTGAAACGCCAAAAACCGACTTTAAAATATCAACTGCAATTTTATAATTTATATCTTTTATCTTTTGCTTGCAGTATGTTCTTATCGTAGCTCTTGCTTTACCAGTTCGAACGCTATTTATCCATGAACAGCGAAATTTTGCCTCTTCGCCAGTTACAATCCTTACAATATCGCCGTTTTTTAGCTCCGTTAAAAGCGGCATTCTGACGCGATTTATATAAGCTTCTTTTGCATAAAGCCCGATCTCTGTGTGAATCTCATAAGCATAATCAAGTGCAGTAGCCCCGCGTGGGAGCGTAAAAACCTCGCCTTTTGGCGAATAGACTGCAATATCTTCTATATAAAGACTATCTTTTGCATATTCATAAAGCTCTTCGACGTTACTTTCAGCTTCATTATTTTGCATACCAATGTCGTTTAGCCAGTCAAGTTTTGGATTTAGTAAACTACCCTCGCCGTTTTTATATTTCCAGTGAGCTGCGACACCGTATTCAGCTGTTTTGTGCATATCGTAAGTACGAACTTGTGCCTCAAAAATACTCTTATTGTCAAAAATAGTTGTATGTATCGTTTGATAACCATTTTGCTTTGGAAGTGCAATATAATCCTTAAATCTTGAAATAAGAGGATTAAAATTTATATGCAAATTCCCAAGCGCAAGGTAGCAATCAAGCGGTTTTTGCACAAGAATTCTAATAGCTAGTAAATCAAGCACCTCTTCAATCGAAATACCTTTTCTTTGCATTTTTAAATAAATCGAATAGTAATGCTTTATGCGTTTTTGTATCTCAAAAGTACCCTCAATAAAGCCATTTTCAAGCAAAATTTGATTTACTTTCTCGTAAAAAGCATTTAGTTTAAGGCTAAGCTGCTGCTTATTTTTATTTAAAAAGCTATCGATCTTGGCGTATTCTTCTGGCATCGCATATTTAAAACTTAGATCTTCAAGTATGTTTTTAATAGATGAAATTCCAAGCCTATGAGCGATCGGAGCATAGACCATAAGCGTCTCTTCAGCAATTCGTTTTTGTTTTTCTACTTTTAATGCATCAAGGGTTAGCATATTATGAAGCCTGTCACAAAGCTTAACCACAAGAACTCTAACATCTTCTATGGAGATTAAAAGCATTTTTCTAAAGGTTAGTGCCGAGCTTGCTAGTTTTTCGTTACTACTTGAGCTCGCAAGCTTGTTTTCTCTTATAGCAACTATCTTTGTAAGTCCTTCAACCAGCTTTGCCACTTCATCGCCAAATTCAGCCTGGACTTCGCTAAGTGTAACTTCAGTATCTTCAACTACATCGTGAAGTAGTGCAGCTATGACCATACTCTCATCTCCACCCATATTTGCTACTATTGATGCTACTAAGATAGGATGGATTGCGTATGGCTCGCCACTTTTGCGATATTGACCAGCATGAGATGTGACACAGCTATCTATAGCTTTATCTAATTTCTCGCTTCGTTCGCAAAGAGAAAAGAGCAGCGTTATAGCTTCTGAAACATTTTTACAAGGTAAAATTTGTTCTATTAGCTGCTCTAAAAAAAGACTATTTTCCTTCAACTATTGCCTCTAAGCCTATTTTGCCCTCAGCTACTTCAAGTAGTGCAATGTCAGCAAATTTCATCTTTGAAGTATCGGCTTCTACAAGCACTACTGCTCCATTTGCTAGTGCTTCTGCACGCTTTGCTACGATAAGTGAGAGTTTATATCTATCGTCGCCAACTTGCTTTAACGCTCTTGCTGTTATTTGTTCTGTTCTCATATTTATCCTTTTTAAAATTTATTTTACTACTGAATATAGGGCTGCTTCTTCTTCATTTATTATTTTTAATAAATTTCCAGCCTTAAACATATTACAAACCAAAATCGGTAGTGAGTTATCCTTTGCTAAAGCTATAGCAGTATCGTCCATAACCTTGATATCATCACTCATTGCCTTTTCATAGTTTAGTGATTTTAAAAGTTTTGCATCTTTGAATTTTTTAGGGTCTTTATCATAAACGCCATCAACCTTTGTAGCTTTTATGATCATATCTGAGCCGATTTCAATAGCTCTTAAAGTTGCTGCTGTATCAGTTGTAAAGAAAGGATTGCCAGTACCTGCAGCAAATATAACGACTCTGCCTTTTTCTAAATGGCGCTGCGCACGTCCAACGATGAAAGTCTCACAGATCGCTTCCATTTTGATTGCACTTTGCACTCTCACCTCTAGCCCACTTCGCTCCAAAGCTTCACGCATCGCGATTGAGTTGATAACAGTTGCTAGCATGCCCATGTGATCGCCGCTCGTTCGTTTGATGATACCATCTTTTGCGGCACTCACACCGCGTATAATGTTGCCACCACCTATTACGATGCCAACCTCGATACCATTTTCGACAAGCTCTTTTATCTCATTTGCTATAAATTTGAGCACCGCCGTATCTATGCCAAAACCATTCTCTCCCGCTAAAGCTTCACCTGAAAATTTAACCAATACGCGTTTTCTTTTACTCATTGTCTTGCTCCTTAAAATTCACGCATTCTAGCCAAAAAGGCTTTAAATTTAGTTAATAGCACTTGCAAAGTGGCTATTTTGAGATCATCTCAAGTGGATCGATGTGGTAGTTTCTTTGCGTCACTTCAAAGGTTAGATCGTTTCTAACTCGACCTATAACGTAGCCTTTTTGTACGACTGAGCCTACTTTAACCGTCGGTGCGATCTGACTTAGGTGAGCGTAGATTGTGTGGATGCCATTTTCGTTTTCAATTATGACAACGTTTTCAAGCATTGGTGTCGCTTTTGCAAAGACTACTTTGCCATTTAGCACGCTTTTGACCTTGGCATCTGGCGTGGTTGAGCGAAGCGTGACTGACTCATTAAAAATTTTGATGTTATATATTGGGTCTACGTAATTTCCAAATTTTTGTTTTACAGTGTAGCTATCAAGAGGAGCGATTGTCTTTGCACCTGAATATTTTTTGACTGAGCTTGTTTGATAGCCTCCACCCATTGGTTGGCTTTTTTCGCCTTTTTTACCACCTTTGCTTGCAGTTGCTTTTTCTTGTTTTTCTCTAGCAGCACGTGCGGCTTCATCTTCTTGTTTTTGCATGATAGCAAGCTGTTCTAGCGTCTTTCTTAGCTCATCTTGCTGGGCTTGAAGCTTGGCTAGCTTTTTACTATAAATTTCCTTATCTCTCTTGAGCCCATTTATAGTATTTTTTTGCGTACTTTCTAAATTTTGCAAGTCACTTTGCTTGCGTCTATAGTTTTTGATGCTCGAGTTTATCTCGTTTATTTTGTTTGATTTATTTTTTATCTTCTCAATCGTATCTTCATAATTCTGGCTAAGTCTTTTAAAATCCTCTTTTGTAATAGCATTTAGTTTGGTTAAAATTTGAGATGAGATGATACTTTCCTTGCTTTGCTTGCCCTCAGTTGCAGACATCAAAAGATCAAACGAGAGATCTTCCGCTATGATCCTTATCATATTTTGCTCAAGCTCTTTTTGTGTGCGTTCTAGCTCTTTGTTTTGTTTTGTTAGATCATCAAGTTCAATAAGTGCCTTTGAAGCATTTGTTTCAAGGACTGAAATTTGACCCTTTAAATTTGTGATATCACCACTTATACCACGAAGTTTTTTTTCACCATTTACGATATCACCGGCCAAATCATCTAGCTTTTTGCTAAGCTGCTCACTCATCGCCTGACTCGATCTTAGCGAGTTTTTGGAGTCTTTTATCTTCTCTTTGGTGTTTGATGCAAAAGCTAAGCTAAAAGCTAGCAAAAATATAAAAATTCCTTTTCTCATATCGTGCTTTTTCTAGCCTTACTCATCACCAAACTAACAGCAAAAATGCTTAAAAACATAGCCACGCCAAATAAAATAAAAATATCCCTTGAGGGATCAAGGCTAGGCAATACTACATCGATGCTTGCGGCATTTTCTCTAAAAATTTCAATGCTGGGCAAGAAAAAGAAAAATGCACCGACTGCAATGGTAGCAACTAGGCTATCAACCATAGCTGATTTATAAAGCATGGCTGATTTTAGCCAAAAAGGTGCTCCAAAAAGCGTCATGATCTCGATGCGCTCCCTATGCTCAAATAGCCAAATTTTAGCCTGCTTTAGCATAAGCATAAGCCCAACAACACAAAGTATCGCCATAAAAGCATACGATATACTTTTGGCTAAATTTAGTATTTTAAAGACCTTATCGTGAGTCTTTGAAAATGTCTCAACCTTTGTGATGCCATCAAATTTTAAAAGTTTTTGCTTTAGCTCATCCATGTACTGCGGTGTCGGAAATTCGCTAAGTTTTAGTGAGTAAAATTTAGGTAGCGCATTTTGCAGTATGGACAAATTTTTAGCAGAGATGTCATTTGAGAGACGGTCGATTATTTTTTGCGGACTTAGTGGCTCGACGCTAGCTAGTGTGCTAACCACTGGCTTTAGCACAGGTTCGCTTAGCTCTTTGTTTGAAACTATGACGATGTTGTAGTCATTTCCCATGAGTCTTTCATAATCTCTCACAACCTTATCAGCAGTTAGACTAAACTGCACGGAAAATAAAAGCGCGATCAGCGGCAAGATAAATCCAAGATGATTCTTAAGCGATCTCATGCACGCCTCCATTTTCTATGACAAAGTGACGGTATGGGATACGAAGCGTCGATGGGATATGGTGCGTGACAACTACCACGCTCGTACCTAAAAATTCCCTAGCTGATTTTAAAAGTGACCAGATGACGTCGCTTGAGTATTCGTCTAAATTTCCAGTTGGCTCGTCGCATAAGAGCAAATTTGGATTGTGCGCTAGAGCCCTTGCCATCGCTACTCTTTGCTGCTCACCACCACTTAGCTCCATTGGATATTTGTCAGCTTTATGAAGCATATTTACATGCTTTAAAAGCTTTGCTACTTGCTTTTTACTCACATTTTGATTGATGCCTTTGATGATAAGTGGCAACATGACGTTTCTTTCCACATTCCATTCATTTATCAAGCGATAATTTTGAAATATAATGCCAACTCGCTGCCTAAGCTCACAAAGTCTTTTATCATCGATGTCGTCCATTTGCGTCATGCAGACATTTAGCTCTCCAGCAAGAGGTGAAATTTCTCCATAAAATGATTTTAAAAGCGTGCTTTTTCCACTTCCGCTCTTGCCTGTGATAAAGACAAAATCATTTGCATAAATATCTAAATTGATGCTATTAATTACGATTTCATCGCGTTCATAAGCTAGGCTCAAATTCCTTGCACTAATTATCTCTTGCATCAGCCAAATACTCCTTCAAAAGCTCGTGTGCAGCTAAATTCTCACGAATTAAGATCGGTTTTTTTATAAAATATTCGCTTTTTTCATCGCTTATTTTGATAAAACATTGCTCAGGTTTGTTAAACGCTCCAAAGGCGACTTTTAGTAAAATTTCACCCTCACTTATGGTGTAAATTTCTTCAAAATGTAAAAAATAATCTTCTTTTTTTATGATGAAATTTTTAAAATTTTTAATGATATTTTTTACATTTGTCTTTTCCTTAAAGCTAAAATCCCCAGCCAAAAGGCTCTCGCCACTTTCAACCTCACAAGTATAAATGACATCGTAAATATCCTTATCTTGGCGTCTCCAGCGGTCTTCATACTTGCTAGTTACCTCTAAATTTCTATTTTTAAAAGCTTCTATTTTTGAGTTTGTGGGCTCTAAAAATTTACTCAAACTAAAGTCGCAATACTCCTTGCTATCAGTCCTTAACTCAAATTTACCGCCTACTTTTAGTATCCTCTCGCACTCAAGTGCAAACGCCGATGAGACCACACGTCTATGCTCTGCTTTATCCCATGGCACTGGAAAATGCAAAAAGACTCTATCAACTAAATTTGAGCCAACAAGAGAGAGTAAAAGCCTTGCGTCTGTATTGATTAGACGAACATTTTCTAGGTCATTTGCCTTGGCTAGCTTTGCCACTTGCTCGATACTTGGTTTATAGACTTCAATGCCTATAACCAAAGCATTTGGATTGTTTTTAGCCTGATAAAGCAAGTGTCTGCCAGAACCAAAGCCGATCTCTATAAAAATTTGATCAAATTTATCTTTTAGCTCGCAAAATGCTGGCACAAACTCTTCAAGGCTTAAAATTTCGCTCACTTTTTTGGTCAAATTTGTCTTTTTTACAGCAAATGCTTGGCTGATTACATCATTGCAATTTTGCTCTTTAAAAAGCTCCAGTGCCTCTTGCAAAAGACCAACTTTAGCTGGCTTTGTAAGCTTTTCACCTTTTACGACGATGCCATTTTTACCGGGTTTTACAACTAGAAAAAAACTCTCTTCTTCATTTTTTGTGTAGATGAGCCTCTCGTTTCGTCCATTTGCCTGCCAAAAAAATTTGACCTTGTCATTTCCCAAAGGAAATGACATATCTTTTAAAGATGAAGTTATAAAATTTGGCATTATTTTATGCTAACTTCTGCTTTTGATGACTTATCAGAAGCGATTCCGTATTCATCGATGGCTACGACGCTGTAAGAGTAGCTGGCACCTGCTTGCACACTATTATCACGTAAACTATTTTCGCTTATTCCGCTAAAAATTTTCTCGCTTGCACCGCTTCTATAAACCGTGTACGAACTAGCTCTATCTACTACGCTCCAGCTTACATTTACGCCACTTCCATCATATTTCGCACTAATATTTGGAGTCTTTGGAGCACCAAGCGTGCTACCAACGATTGGCTCTTCTTGTTTTAGACTCTCAAGGCCATCTTTATCGACAGCCGTAACTCTATAATACCTTGTTGCCGCATTTGTGTTTATAAGATCCTCATAGGTGTTGCTAGTAGTTTTTGCTAGATATGTGTAAGGCAAAAATTTACTAGTTGTTCTATAAACCTTATAGTACGAAAAATCCTCAGCCGGTATATAATCCCACGTTAGGATTATCTTTTTTGGTGCATTCTTTGTTGCCTGAAGATTCGTTACTGATTTAGGGTAACTCCTTTGTCGTTGCACTGATATTTTGGCTTGGTTTTGAGACAACACCTGAAGAAGTTTTAACTAAAATTCTATACTCATAAGACTTGCCAGGTTTTACCTCAGTGTCGATATATTCAGCATTTAGTCTGCCATTTACCTCTACGATTTGGCTAAATTTATTAGCTCCTGCATCACTTCTTTGAATAATATAGCTTGCCACGGTGCTATCAGGATGTGGTCTCCAGATCACTTTTACACGTCCTGGAAGCCCTGTGATAGCTTGCGAAAATGGTACTGAGTCAAGCAGTGGCTTTGTAGTTGCTGTTGCGATCGTGCCCAGTTGAGAGATGGCGTTACTTGAGTAGGTTCTCATTTGGTATGAGTAGGTTGTCTCTGGAGCTAGATTGCGGTCCACATAGTGCGTAGCAAAGCGGTCTTTGATGTCTGCAACTAGCTGCATTTTTGAGTTCGCATCATTTGGATTTGAGCGGTAGAGATAGTATCCAACGACGCTCTCATCGGTCACTGGGTTCCACTCGAAGCCAACTTCTGTCATATCTGAAATAGTTTTTAAACTTGTAATCGTAGGCAGTGACATACTTTGCTGAGTCGGTACGTTAGAGCCGCATCCCGCTAAGAAAGCTGCCAAAAATGGTGTCAATATGCGTAGGGCAAATTTTTTCATCAAAAATCTCCTTGGGAATTTTTTTGTAAATTATTTGATTAAAGTCATCATACGTTTTTGCGATAAATTCCACCCTTTTGCCAGTTCTTGGATGGATAAAATAAAGCATATAAGCGTGAAGCATGACCCTGCTTATTTTATCGCCTTGGCTCTTAAATCCGTATAAATCATCGCCTAAAATATGGCGGTTTATGCTAGATAGGTGCACTCTTATCTGATGAGTCCTACCCGTAAAAAGTTTTGCTGCTATCAAATTTACTCCGCCTTCGCTTAGCAAATTTACAAAGGCACTTTTTGCAAATTTAGCATCTGCGACAATCGCCTTTTTTAGGCGGTTGTTTGGGTTTCTTCCGATTGGCTTTTCTATGATGATGTCCTCTTTTAGAGGCAGGTCGGTTAGCGCTAGATAAATTCGCCCCATGCTTTTATCACTTAGCTGCTCACTAAGTTTTGCGTGGGCAAAGTTGTTTTTAGCAACTACGATAGCGCCACTAGTACCTTTATCTAGTCGGTGGACGATGCCAGCTCTTACGTCGCCATTTAAATTTGAGAGCATAAATCCTTTTTTATTTAGCCACTCAACAAGTGTCGCCTCTTTTACGCTTGGAGCTTGGTGAACGACGATTTGCGGGGGCTTGTTTAGCACTATGAGATCGTCATCTTCATAGATGATAGGGATATCAAAATTTACTTCGTACTCGTTTTGTACCTCTTTTTTTGGAGCAAAATTTACGCAAACTTCATCATTTTCGCTTAGAGCAAAGCTTGGTTTTGAAACTGGTTTTAAATTTACGCTTACAAGGGAGTCTTTTATCAAATTTAAAGCTTGATTACGTGAAATTTGAAGCTCATGTGCTACTGCTACGTCGAGTCTTGAGCTGTTTAAAACATTAAATTTAACCAAAATCAAAGCCTTGTTTGTGATATAATCTAGCCCAAAAATTAAGGTTTGCTTCTTGATAAAACTAGATCGGCGTATTTTAACACATTTTGATTTTATTCAGCCGTTTTTAATAATCCCAATCATCATAATTTCATACATCCTAGTTTCCGAGGCAAACGACATTTTAGCAAACAAACAGCTTATATATTTTGGCATAGGTTTTGCATCATTTTGTGTAGCATTTTTACTGCCCATTAGGCGTATCGACTGGATCATTCCGATGTTTTACTGGGTCTGCATCGTACTACTTTTAAGCGTTGATCTCTTTGGCGTTAGCAAACTAGGAGCTAGGCGCTGGCTAGAAATTCCCTTCGTCCACTTCACACTTCAGCCATCAGAGCTGATGAAGCCAGCCTTTTTGCTGATGCTAGCCTATCTAGTTAAGCAGCGCCCGCCAGAGGTCGATGGTTACGGGCTAAAAGACTTTTTAAGACTTAGTTTTTACATACTTTTGCCATTTGCACTCATCATGAAAGAGCCTGATCTTGGCACCGCGCTCATACTTTTGATAGTTGGCTACACCATCCTTTTTGTAATCGGCGTAAATAAGAAAATTTGGATCTGCATCATCCTTGCCATAGGCTTTTTGGCGCCGGTTTTGTATGAAAATTTACATGACTATCAAAAAAAGAGGATTCACGACTTCATCGCCGAAGAGCCAAGCTACCACGTCAAACAAAGCATCATCGCCATAGGTAGCGGCGGATTAAAGGGCAAGCCAAAGGACGAAGCAACGCAGACGCACTTTAAATTTTTACCAATCGCCACTAGTGACTTCATCTTTGCCTACAACATCGAGCGTTTTGGCTTTTATGGTGGATTGTTTCTGCTTGGGCTTTATGGAGCACTTATAACACATCTTTTAAGTTTAAATTACGGCCTAAAAAATGACTATTTTACACAAGTTACCACCACGGGGATTGCTGCACTTATTTTCGTTTATGTGGGTGTAAATGTCTCGATGACAATCGGTTTTGCACCAGTTGTAGGCGTGCCACTGCCATTTTTTAGTTACGGCGGAAGCAGCTTTGTTACATTTATGGTGCTTTTTGGAATTTTGCAAAATTTGCTAACTTTTAGATTTGATAGAACTTATAGCTTTATAAAAATTCACTTCTAAAATTTTCTCTGCAAGTATCAAGTATATAGTTTTTGCTCTATCCTTCTTTGTGCTTTTTGATGCAAGATTTTATGGCATTTATAAGATATTTTATATCCTCTTTTGTATGCGTGTAGTGAATGCTAACACGTACCCAGCCAGGCTTTTCGTCAAAAATGGCATTATCTTTTAAATGAAGCAAATCATGTCCATACGGCCCAGCGCAATCACAGCCTGCGCGTGTTTGGATGCCAAATTCGCTACTTAAACTAGCAGCAAAATCATAAGGCGAAATGCCTTTTACATTAAATGCAAAAATAGGTAATCTGTCTAAATTTTCAGGGCAATAATTTATCACCTCATCTATCTTTTCTAGCTCTTTGCAAAACATCTCGCCTAGCTCACATTCAGCTACTTTGATATTATTAAGTCCGGTTTCATTTCTTAGCTTGTAGGCTAAATTTGCACGCATTAGTTGCATTATCGGCGGTGTACCGCCCTCTTCTAAATTTTCAACTTCATTAGTAAAAATATGCGATGTCCTGCTTACGTACTTGACTGTGCCTCCAGCTGCAAATGTAGGCAAATTTTTACAAAGCTCTTTTTTGATAGCCAAAAGCCCACAACTCCCAACTCCGCCAAGTAGCTTGTGAGGTGAGAGAAACAGTGCGTCAAAATATCTGCAATCAACATTTTCATAAGCACTAAGAGTGGCCACATCAAGCGCTAAAATGCCATTGTATTTTTTGATTAGTGAATAAATTTTTTTATAATTAGTTTTAACGCCAGTGACGTTTGAGGCAGCACTAAAGCTAGCTATTATCTTTCTTTTTGCATTTTGCTTTAATGTATTCTCAAGCATCGCATAATCTATCTCATTATTTTCATCAAGCTCTATACGTTTTATATCACAAAGCCCTTCTCTTAGGCTAACTTCAACAGAGTGATGCTCATAAGGGCCAATGATCGCTAATGGCAAGTTTAATTTTCTTAAATTTGCTTCACCGATCAAGCCTCTTGTAGCTGGTGAGATATAAATTCCCATTATCTCCTGAAATTTCTTTATCGCAGCCGTTGCGCCTTGACCAGTTGCGACAAGGTAAAAGCTCTCCATCAAGACCCAAAAGCTCCTTTAGTTCAGCTCTTGCGTTTTCATATCTTTTTTGAGTTAGCACCGCACTTGAGCTGCTATCAGAGTGAGTATTGGCATAGGTTTTTAAAAATTTTGAAATTTCATCTTCAATGGGCTTGTAAGCAAGACCTGAAGCCGTGTAATCAAAATAGTAAAGACCTTCTTTTAAAATGATATTTTTTCTTACTTCATCGATATTTAGCAATGTTTTCCTTTTATTTAAAGCAGGGATTATAATTAAATTTTCATAAAAAGCTTGCAAAACAAGTATCTTTTAAAGCAATAAATTTCTTTGTAAATTTTCTATATTTTTCTTTATTGTGCCATCTTTATAGATAGCAGATATTAAGGCGATCATGTCTGGCTTTACTCTAGCAACACTTGCAATGTTGCTAGCATTTATGCCTCCTATGACACATACATTCATTCCCATTTCTTTTGCTTGTGATACAGTTTGAGCCTTGCAAAGTGGAGCATTTGGTTTTGTTGAGCTTTTAAACATAGCTCCAAAAGCCACATAGCTAGCACCATTTTGTTTTGCCCTAAGGGCAAGCTCCAAGCTATCATAGCAGCTAACTCCCACGTAAGCATCATCCCCTAAAATTTCAAACGCCTCTTTTATGCTCGCATCATCTTTTCCCAAATGCACGGACTTTGCCCCGATATTAGCAGCAAATAAAATATCATCATTTACGATAAATCTTGCTCCAAATTTTTCGCATAGGTTGAAAATTTCACCAGCTAGCCTCTCATCTTTGGGTATTTTTTTAGAGCGAAATTGAAAAAATTTTACCCCACACTCTAAAATTTCTTTAGTGTATTGCAAGGCTAAATTTTCAGGCATCAATACATCGTCGCTAATCGCGTAAATTTCAATCACTTATGCCAACTTTATGATTTAGTAGACGTTTGCCAAATTTTGTCGTAATTGCATTTTTAATAGCATTTAAAATGTATTTTTTGGCTAGTTTTATAGCCTCTTCTTTGGTGTGTCCATTTGCCAGCAAGCAGGCCAGCGCACTCGCAAAACTACATCCAGCCCCGTGCATGATCTCTGGTTGTATTAGTGGCTCTTTAAATTTAAGCACGTCACCATTCTTTTTAAAAAGAGTATCTTCGCAAATTTCTGCAACCATGCTTCGCTTTAAGATCATATCGCAAGGCAAATTTTTGCTATCAAGCTCCAAAACTTTAGCTTCATCGATATTTGGCGTAATAATGTCTGCAAATTTAAAAAGCTCTTTTAAGCTTGTTATCGCGTCATCCTCAAGAAGCTTTGAGCCTGATTTTGCTACACAAACTGGATCTATTACTATTTTGATGCCTTGCTTATGAAATTTTTCAAGCCAAGTACCAACGCAAGATATAAGCTCTTTATTAAAAAGCATACCAACCTTGATAGCATCTATATTTAGCTCCTCGTCTACCATTTTGATTTGTTCATTTAGATTTGTAACATTTGTAGCAAAGATATTGCTAACGCCATTTGTATTTTGTGCCGTAAAAGCCGTTATAGCTGTCGCTGCGTAGCAAGAAAACGCCTCGCATGTCTTAATATCAGCCTGCACACCAGCACCGCCAACGCTGTCACTTCCTGCAATGATTAATATATTTTTCATCTATCTCCCATACAACCTGAAATTTTATCAACACTAAAAGGATCATCGACTTTCCAACTACTTGAATACTTTTTAATGCTATTTTTTAATGCATCTACTAAATAATCCACGTCTTGTAGTGTATGCGTATAGTGGAGTCCAGCCCTTACCCAGCCTGGCTTATGGGTAAATAGTGCATCTTCTTTTAAATGAAGCAAATCATGTCCATATGGCCCAGCACAAGAACATCCTGCACGCGTTTGAATGCCATATTCTTTGCTTAAAACTTTAGCTAGTTCATAAGGCGAAACACCAGTCACGTTAAAAGAAAATATTGGCAAACGCTTTGCATTATTTGGATGATAGCAAGTAAGCTCAGGAATTTCTGCTAGTCTTTTTTCCAAATACTCTCCAAGCTCGCTCTCATTTTCATATATTGTTCCAAATCCTATCTCATTTCTTAGCCTATAAGCCAAATTTGCCCTTATAAGTCCTAAAATAGGCGGAGTGCCGGCCTCTTCTAGCTGTTCACTATCTTTTACAAATATAGCATAGTTTTTGCTGACATAACTTACCGTTCCACCGCCAGCAAATGTCGGCTCATCTGAGTTTGCCAGTATTTTTTTTATAGCAAGAAGCCCACAGCTCCCTACTCCACCGAGCAGTTTATGTGGCGATAGAAAAAGAGCATCAAAATAGTCACAGTCAATGTTTCCATAAGCGCTAAAACTTGCAGCATCAAATGCCACAATGCCACCATAAGATTTTATAAGAGTATAAATTTTTCTATAATCGCTCAAAACCCCAGTCACATTTGAAGCCACACTAAAAGTTGCGATGATCTCACGACCGACATTTATCCTTAAAATTTGCTCCAAATGATTAAAGTCGATCCCTCCATTTTTATCAAGCCTGATACGCTCAACCTCACAAAGTGCTTGCCTAAAGCTTATCTCATTTGAATGATGCTCATAAGGGCCAAGCACCACAAGTGGAGAATTTTCATCTGGCTTTAGGGCATATCTTTTTTTGAGCGCTGGCGGTGCATAAATTCCTAAAATTTCTTGAAATTTCTTTATCGCACCGGTAGCTCCATTGCCACAAGCAAAAATATAAAAGCTCTCATCAAGTCCTAGTAAGTTTTTTAATTCACGTCTTGAATCTTCGTATATTTGAGCGGTTTTATAGGCGTTTGATGAGCTGATAGAGTGCGTATTTGCATATGTTTGAAGTATTTTTACCATCTCATCTTCGATAGGTTTATAAGCTAGTCCTGAAGCTGTAAAGTCAAAATAATAAACACCATTTTTTAAAATTATATTTTCTCTAATATGCTCTAAATTTACCAAACCACAACCCTTGTTTTTTGCGTAGCATTATAGATTACTTTAGCTAAAATATACTACAATGCCCAAATAAAGGAGCCAATATAAAAGCTTTAAAATCAACATTTGAGCGAATGAAACACCTTGATATAAATGAACTTATTAAATTTCATCTCGTCTTTGATGAGTTTGATTTAAAGCACTCATATTATGATGTTTTTGAAGCAATCGAGGCTGAAATTTTAAACAACTTCTTAGCCTTGATGCCAAAATTTTACTTCGAATCCGATACAAACTATGCCATAAAATCTGCCCTCATAAAACTTGCACGAAGCGATAGAAAAAAATTTAACGTACGTAAAATTTTACCTCAAAGCCTAGCTAGCAAAGTTTACGCAAAGCTTTTTGAAAAGAATTTTTTACTGATTGAAAAAAGTAGAGAAGTTTTACCAAAAAGATCAAAAAATCAAATGCTAAAAAAGGAAGAAAGGGGCTATAAAGTTGAGGATAAAATACATTTTAATAGCCATTTTTCAAGGTTTTGGTTTAGATTTATAGAGCCAAATTTAAGCTTGCTAAAAGCTGGTAAAAATGATGAAATTTTAGCCATTATAAAAAAGGAATTTGACGAATATGCAAGCCTTGGATTTGAAATTTTATGCGGTGAGCTCATGGCAAAAAAATTTCTGATTAATGGCATATTTTTAAGTAGCTTTTGGAGCAGGAATATAGAGCTTGATATGCTATTAAATATAGATGGTAAGATCATAGTCGGCGAGGCAAAATACAAAGAGAGAAAGGTTTGTAAAAACGTGCTAAATTTACTATTAAAAAAATGCGAAAAACTAAATATCAGGCCAGATATTATTGCTCTTTTTTCAAAGAGTGGATTTAGTAGCGAGCTAAGAAATCTAAAGGATGAAAGGCTAAGGCTTTATGAAATTAGCGATTTTGAGGAACTTTTAAAATGAACGAACACGATATCCAAGCTGGCTTAAAAAGCCTGATAGAGCAGACTTATCTGATAGAAAACGAATATAAAAATTTAACATTATCTTACGCAAATTTGCAAAATTTCATTAAAGATATTGTAGAAATTCTGCCAAATGCTATCTGGGTGTTAGATGAAAATGATGAGATTTTTTTACAAAACTCAGAAGCAGTAAGACTTGGTAAAATTTTTAAAGAGATACCAAAAAAAGAGGGCGAGATAAATGTAGATGGGCAAATTTATCTTTTTAAAACAAGCTCTAAAGACAATAAACTAATAATCTCTGCAACAAACATAACAGTAGAAAAACGCACCGAGCGTCTTGCCTCGATGGGTCAAGTAGCAGCTCACTTAGCCCACGAGATCAGAAATCCAGTAGGCTCTATCTCGCTTTTAGCTTCAACACTGCTTAAAAGAGCTGATGAGCGCATACAGCCTATCGTAAATCAAATACAAAAAGCTACATGGCGAGTCGAACGCATAATCAAAGCCACTCTACTTTTTACAAAGGGTCTTAACATAAATGCACAAATTTTTGACTTTTCGCAGCTTAAAAAAGAATGCGAAGAGGCTATAAATTTTTACGACTACTCAAAGGATATTAAATTTAGCCTAGAATTTCCAGATGGCAAATATATGGGCGACCTTGATCTACTAGCCATCGTCTTTCAAAATATTTTATTTAACGCCATTGATGCCATCGAAGAGAGCGATGATGATGAGGGAGAGATCATTTTAAGCTATGAAAAAACACCAAGTGAGCATAAATTTATCGTTTATGATAGTGGCGAACCTATCAAAGATAAAGCCATAGTCTTTGAGCCATTTAAAAGTAGCAAGCTAAAAGGAAATGGCCTTGGGCTGCACCTTTGCTTGCAGATCATAGAGGCTCACAAAGGCAGTATCGAGATCACACTAAATCCAAAAACATTTTGCATAAATTTACCAATAAAGGAGAAAGAATGAACATACAAAACGAACTTGAGGCTTTTAAAAAATCTCTTCAAACGCTTGATTTAAGAGAAATTTCAAACAATGGAGCAAAAAACGTTGCATTTATCTGTATTGATATGATAGAAGCATTTGCTGGCAGTGGCGCGCTCGCTAGCCAAAGAGTGGCCGCCTTATCAAATGGGATCGCGACACTCTTTGATAGAGCGTGGAGAGATTTTGGTTTTAGAAATTTTATCCTTATAGAAGATAGACACACCAGTGATTCAAAAGAATTTGAGAATTTTCTACCACATGCCATACTTGATACAAATGAGATAAAAACCGTAAAAGAGATAGAAAATCTAAGCTTTTTTAAAGAGTTCAAGACATTTTATAAAAACTCTTTAAGCATTGCGTTTAATAAAGAATTTGAGAAATTTTTAGAGCAAAACCCACAAATTGACACTTTTATTGTTACTGGAGATTGCACTGATATGTGCGTTTATCAGTGCGTCAGTTATCTTAAACTACGGGCCAATGAATACAACAAAAAAGCAAGAGTTATCGTGCCGTTTGATCTTACGCAAACATATGACATACCAGGACATAATGGCGACTTTTACCACGAGATGTTTTCTCTTCATATGAAGCTAGCACTTGGCGCTGATGTGGTAAAGAGTATTAAATTTTAAAGCTTACTTGAAATATTTATGAGCCTATTTAGCTCGTCAAATTTAAAGCTAAGCTCGTATTTATCCGATGCAATTTCATTAGGACTTTCGCTAAATTTCATATCACAGCTTAGTAAAAGTCCTTTTATAAAGATTTTGTGATCTAGCTCGTAAGTGCTTAAACACTCATTTACTATGCTCAAAAGCTCATTTGCTAGCACTGGCTCCTCAAAGACCACATCTGATCTAAAAGCCACATACGCCGCTCCGCCCTCGTACTCTATCCTATAATAATTTTGCTCATCAAAAGCGGTGCAAAGAACCATACTAATCGTATAACCATTAAAATTTTCATCTAGCTCAAATCGTGGCGTACTAAACGCGCTAAGTCCAAATTTCTCGCCAAACGCACGTGCTTTATTTGCAAGCTCAAGTAGCCGCTCATCAAAGCCATTTATATTTTCATAACCCCAAAGCCACGTATTTGACGAGAAGCTTTCAGAGCCAATAAACTGCATGTCAAACTCACGCCCATCAAAGTAAATTTTGCCACTATCAAAATCAACCTGCCAGTTGCTACCTTCAACAAGTAGCTTAAATGCACGTTTTTGAAGTAATGTCGCTTTGCCAACACATGCGCTAAAAAGCTCGCTCCAGTTACTTTTATCTACGCCAAGCTTATCTAAAAACATCGCTTCTCCAGGCCTTAGCAAGCTATTGCTTGAAGTGCTTTTTCTTTAAAGCTATCATTTACAACAAATTTTGTCTTATAGACAAAAATTTGAGCCGTATTTTCATTTTTTATCTTAATAACAAGACGTTTATCATTGTTTGTGCCACTTTTTATATGTTCGTTATAGCCAAGATTATAAAGGCTAGTTATCTTATCTTTGCTAAGCTCACTAAGGCATAAAAGCACCTCTAGCTCAGCATACTCTCTTACTTTTTGAGGGGCGCTCGTCTCTTCATTTTTAGAAAATTTAGAGTTTTGTTTTAGCTTTCTTGTCTTAAAGTCTAAATTTTGTGCATCTTCTAGGCTATAAACCTCGTTTAAATTTGTCCTTACAAATTGATCATCTTTTGTGATATTTATCCTAAAAGCATAAGGCAGGTCGCGTTTTGCTTCATCTTTTACTATATCTTCGATGTTGCCAAGCTCTCTTTCAAAGACTGCGATCTCGATATTTCCGTGAAAATCAAGGACGTTTATAGTGCCCATTTTCTTGCCACTTTTGGTTATCCTTGTGCTAAAGTCCTCGATCTTACCAACTACTAAAATTTCAGCACTTTGTGGCAAACTCTCAAATTCTGAGCTTAGAGTATATTTTATCTTGTTGATCTCGTCTTTATAATCATCAAGCGGGTGGCCTGAGAGGTAGATACCAACGCTCTCTTGCTCAAATTTTAAAATTTGTTTGATGTCAAATTCATCATTTATCGTGACAAAATTTATCTTCACACCGTTCATGCTCTCATCTTCGCCAAACAAGCTCTCAACTGCATTTTTACGGATCTGAGCAGCACTTTTGCAAGCTTCTATGATATTTTCTACATTTTGCATAAGCATCTTGCGACTAAAGCCAAACTCATCAAAGCAACCAGCTTTTATAAGGCTTTCAAAGACCTTTTTATTTACTTTAAATGGATCGATCCTTGAGACAAAGTCGTCCATACTCTTAAACTCGCCATTTGCTTCACGCTCAGTGATAATGTTTTCAATAGCCGCTCCGCCAACACCTTTAATCGCACCAAGCCCAAAGATAATGCCGTCATGATCGCCATTTTTAACGACGCTAAATTCTTTAGTTGATTTGTTGATAGATGGCGGCAAAGTATCGATATTTATACGCTTTATCTCATCGATATAGCGAACGATCTTATCGACGTTGCTCTCCTCGCTTGTAAGAAGTGCAGCCATAAATTCAGCTGGGTAATAGGCCTTAAGATAAGCTGTTTGAAAGGTAACATAAGCGTAAGCTGCGGAGTGAGATTTATTAAAGCCATATCCTGCAAATTTTACAATTAGCTCGAAAAGATCGTCTGCTTTTTGTCCATTTAGCCCTTTTGCCTCAGCTCCTTTTACAAACTCACCCTTTAGTCTGTCCATCTCTTCTTTGATCTTTTTACCCATCGCACGGCGTACAAGGTCCGCCCCGCCAAGGCTAAAGCCGCCTATGGCTTGAACGATTTGCATAACTTGTTCTTGATAGACGATTACACCGTATGTTGGCGCAAGGATTGGCTCAAGCTCTTTAAATGAGTATGTTATCTCCGCCTCGCCATGTTTTCTTTTGACAAAGTCATCAAGCATACCACTTTCCATCGGTCCTGGTCGGTAGAGTGCTAGCATCGCGACGATATCCTCGAAGCAGTCTGGACGCAAGCTAGTTCCTAGCTTTCTCATGCCCTCGCCCTCGATTTGGAAAATTCCTATCGCTTGGCCGCTTTGTATCATTTTATAAACATTAGAATCGTTTTTATCGATCTGCTCCCAAATGATATCCTTGCCAGTTCGTTGTTTTACCAGCTTTATGGCATTATCGATAACCGTTAGTGTTTTTAGTCCAAGAAAGTCAAATTTAATTAAATCCACATCCTCAAGATACTTAAGGCTATACTGCGTAACATATCGATCTTCTGGGCTATTTGGCTGACGAAAAAGCGGAGTTTTATTCCATAGCTCCTCATTTGAGATAACGACACCTGCTGCGTGCTGGCCGGCGTTTCTATTTAGCCCCTCAAGATCAAGTGCAAATTTCCAAATTTTAGCTGCCTTTGGATTTTGACTTATTAGCTCAGCTATCTTTGGCTCTTTTTCATAAGCATCTTTTAGTGTAATACCAAGTTCATCAGGTATTAGCTTTGCCATCGCATCGGCTTCGGCGTAAGGCATATCACAAACCCTAGCAACATCTCTAATGACACCTTTTGCAAGCAATTTACCAAATGTAATAACGCCAGCAACGTTAAATTTTCCATATTTTTGCGTAACATAGTCAATTATTTCGCCACGCCTACTTTGACAAAAATCCACGTCGATATCTGGCATACTAACACGCTCCGGGTTTAGAAATCTCTCAAAAAGTAGGTTGTATGGGATCGGGTCAAGGTCAGTGATCTTTAGCGAGTAAGCGACCAAGCTACCAGCCGCAGAACCACGTCCTGGACCAACTGGCACACCTCTACTTTTAGCCTCATTTATGAAGTCCCAAACGATCATCATATAGCCTGGGAAATTCATTTTGTTTATGATGCCAATCTCTATCTCAAGACGCTTTTTGTATTCGTCATGTAAATTTTCAGGGACAAATTTTAGCCTCTCTTCAAGCCCCTTTCTACATTCATATTCAAAAAATACAGCATCATTTTTAAAGCTATATCTATTTTCAGGCTCTGGAAGTGTTAAATTTCTCTCTTTAGCATACTCAAGTGTAAATTTAAAATTTGGCGGAGTTGGGTTGCCAAGCTTGATCTCAAGATTGCACTTATCCACGATCTCTTGGGTGTTTTCTATCACTTCAGGGATATCTAAAAATAGCTCACTCATCTGCTCTTTGCTTTTTACAAAAAACTCATGGACGCTGTGGCGAAGTCGGTTTGGATCATCTAAAGTTTTGTTCATCGCGATACACATAAAAACCTCATGCGCGTCAGCTCGCTCTTTAAAAGTGTAGTGAGTATCGTTTGTAGCGATAACCTTTATGCCAGTCTCTTTAGCGATGCGTAAAATATCATCATCAATGCGTTTTTGATCGCCGATGCCGTGACGCATGATCTCAAGATAAAAGTCATCTCCAAAAATTTCTTTATACTCAAGCGCGACCTCTTTTGCTCTCTCATAGCCCTTTGCGCCAAATTTCACATTGCGATCACTTAAATTTAGATGCCAACTCACCTCGCCCTGCAAGCAAGCAGAGCTACAAACCAAGCCCTCGCTGTGCTCTTTTAAAATTCTTTTATTTATACGAGGATAGTAGTAAAAGCCCTCGATGTAGCTCATAGAGCTAAGATACATTAAATTTTTATAGCCAGTCTCGTTTTTGGCGATTAGTATAAGGTGAAAGCGCTGTTTAGTACTCTTGTCATCAAGCTGCTCGCCATTATGAACGTAAGCTTCGATGCCAATTAGCGGTTTTATCCCCTCTTTTTTCATCGCCTTGTAAAAATCTATCGCTCCAAACATATTGCCGTGATCAGTAATCGCCGCTGCTGTGTCGCCTCTATCATGAAGCACGTGAGCTAGCTCTTTTATCTTGTTCGCTCCGTCAAGTAGGGAGTATTCGGTGTGTAAATGTAGGTGTGTAAAGCTAGAATTTTCACTCATTTTTTATCCTTTTTTAATGAGTGGATTTTACAAAATTTTGGCTAATAAGGTGCTTGATGAAAACTTAATGGGAGCTTTAAAATTTAGATATTTTTCAGTCTGTGGCTAAGAACGAAGCACGCTGCCATCTGACGCACTATGGTCTTGTAAATTTTAAAATTTTATGAACGAGTAATTTCGGCTCTGATTTTAGTGGCAAGCTTTGCGAGACTTAAAATCAGTAGTCAATTCTTGTGAGTGAGTGAAGTTTTAAAATTTGAAAATAGTAAATTTCTATTTTTGAAATCCCAACTTTAAATTTATAAACTCTTTTATTCAAAAGGGAGGCAAGGGGACTCAAGTTACGATCTGCTTGCAGTTGCGAGCCTACGAAGCAAAGCCGTCTCCTTATCTCTCTTTGATCCTTCGATCCCCTCGAATGTTAGAGGTGCATGCAAATGTGCTAGTGCACTGCATGCGCTTTATCATCAGGCAAGTGTTGAATAAATTTTAAAATTTCATGAACGAGTAATTTCGGCTCTGATTTGAGTGGCAAGCTTTGCGAGACTTAAAATCAGTAGTCAATTCTTGCGAGTGAATGGAATTTTAAAATCTATAAAGTGAAAAAAAATTAGATCGCGGACTAAGCCGCAATCCATTATAGATAAACTGGGATATTTGTGTGTTCCAAGAAAAATCTCGAAGTGCCACCAAGTACCATTTCCATAAGACCATTTTCACCATATCTGCTAGCAACGATTAGATCAGCATTTCTATCAATAGCCGCTTTTAAAAGCGCTTCGCCAGGTATCATCGTGGTAGCGATTACTTCAAATGTGGCTGATATGCCATGAATTTTGAAGTACTCTTCAAGCTTTTTAAGATTTAGCTCGGCATTGTCGCCAAGACTTGCTTTTGAGGTAATGCACTGAACCTTTTTCGCCTTTTTTAAAAGATCTATCGAGCCTGTTAATGCCCTTGAGCTTTGCGTCGTACCAGTCCAGCTTACAAGGATATTATCGGCTTTAAACTCACGCATTTTTCTAGGGATTACAATCGCATTTTTACCACTTTTTAAAACAGCTGACTCAAATGTTCCAGTGATCTTTCCATCAAGTGGCACAGCAGCCACTACTAGGTCGCAAAATTTACTCTCTTGCTCCACTATCGCGCTTCTTTTACCACTGTGAATCGTAAAATTTGCGGTGCAAACGTCTTCAATGATTTCACTAGTTACTTTTATGCCAAGCTCAGCACAAATTTTATTAAAAATTTTCTCATTCTCTTCATGCTCGACAGCTAGTTCAGATTTAGCTGATTTTAAAAATTCTTCAAAAAGCACTCCTCCACGAAGCGTCATTTTCATATTATAAACTACGCTTGGATCAAGCTGGCAAGTCATAATTTCCATGTGTGTGTTAAACCACTGAGCAACCTTTAGGGCACCATAAATTCTTGGCTCGATATCGTCTCCAGCTCCTATTGGAAAAAGCAACTTTTTGTATTTCATCATCTATCCTTTAAAATTTATTCAACTAAAGAGAGCGAAATTTTATTTCCTTTTTGCTCACTCACACATACTTTGACCTGATCACCTACATTTAATGGAGTTTTTATCTTTGAGATATGAAGCAAGCCATCAATGCCATCTTTTAGCTCGATAAATACACCAAAATCAACCACACTCTTTACGGTTCCTAAAAACTCATCACCGATATTAAAATTTGGTTTTGAACGCTCTTTGTCGTGTTTAAACGGCTTTTTGCCAAATGAACGTCCATTGTCTTTTGAAGTGATAGAGATGATGTAGTCTTTTGCGGCATCGACATTTTTCTTTGCTCCACCAGCGATTTTCACCTCGCCTTTTTCTCTATCAAGATCGATTGAGACTTCAAATTTCTCAATGATCTCTTTTATAGTCTTGCCAGCTTGTCCGATTATGTCTACGATTTTGCTTGGATCGACACTAAATAATTCAAGTTTTGGAAGCACATCTTCATTTATTTCTATATTTTTATCCGCTTCTGCCATCAAAGATAAGATATGCTCTCTACCACGTTTTGCTTGATAAAGTGCCTCTTTTAGCACTTCTAAGCTAATGCCACCAAGTTTAATATCCATCTGAAGCGCTGTGATGCCATCGCTTGTGCCCGCTACTTTAAAGTCCATATCGCCATCGTGATCTTCAAGCCCCATGATATCTGTTAGCACTGCGTGTTTATCGCCTTCAAATATAAGACCCATAGCAACACCTGCGACAAGTTTTAAAGTATTTACGCCAGCTGCTCTAAGTGCGAGCGAGCCACCACAAACGCTAGCCATCGAGCTTGAGCCATTGCTTTCTAAAATTTCTGAAACGACTCTTATCGTATATGGAGAAGCTAGATCGATACTTGGAGCAAGGGCACGTTTGGCTAAATTTCCATGTCCAAGCTCACGTCTACCAGGAGCTTTTAGTGGGCTTGCCTCACCTACGCTAAAGCCTGGGAAATTGTAGTTAAACATAAATTTTTCTACAAAAGGTACTTTTTCAGTGAGGATGTCATACATTTGAGCGTCACTGTCAGTGCCAAGAGTAGTGACAACTAGGGCTTGTGTCTGTCCTCTTGTAAAGAGGCATGAGCCATGTGCATTTGGAAGCACATTTGTTTCGATACTAATAGGCCTAACCTCTTCAAGACCACGTCCATCAGCTCTAACACCCTCGTTTATGATCTGCTCTCTAACGATTTTCTTTTTATATTTGCCAAGGACATTTGTGATGACAGACTCGTCCCAGCCCTCTTTTTGAGCGACCTCATCACTTGAAATTTGTTTTGCGATCTTGCTAAGTTCGCTAGCGCGCTCGCTTTTTGCCATTTGATTGATCGCGTTTTTGACTTCGGCTTTATAAAATTTATCGATATAAATAGCGATATTTTCATTTTCTATCTCAGGTTTTAGCTCAAGCGCAGCGTCCTCTTTCTTATGCTCTTTGAAAGCTTCTTCGTAAGCACTGCTAGCTCTTAGTATCGCCTTACCAGCAAAATCAATCGCTTCAACCATCATATCTTCGCTAAATTCATTCATTAGCTGTTTTTGAGCCATGCTATCACTTAGGCTCGGATCTATCATCGGCTCAATCGCAACCATCGGAATGAGCTGTGTAATTTGTTGAGGCAAGCTTCTCATCTCGATCATCAAAAGCTCGTCTTTTGTGCCAGCCACGTATAGATCTATCGCACTTTGTTTTAGTTCAGAGTTGCTTGGGTTGATCACAAATTTTTCATCTATGTAGCCAACTCTCACGCCACAAACTGGGCGATTTACTGGGATGTCACTAAGATAAAGAGCAACTGAGGCTGCATTTAGACTTACAACCTGCAAATCAACCTCAGGATCGGCTGAAAGTACCATTACAACGATTTGAGTTGGATATGCGTAACCTTTTGGAAAGAGTGGCCTAAGAGATCTATCGATGATGCGAGCTGTTAGCGTTTCAAAGTCGCCTGGCTTTGTCTCGCGCTTAACATAACCGCCAGGAATTTTACCAGCAGCGTAAGCTTTTTCGATGTACTGCACCGTTAGAGGTAAAAAATCCTCCTCAACTTGTGTGTCCTCTCTTGCAACAGTTGCTAAAACGACGGTATTTTTCACCCTTAAAAGCACTGCTCCGCTAGCTTGTTTTGCTAATTTATTAAGGTCAAAAATTTCAACCTGATTATTGACTTCTATACTATATTGCATTATTTTTATCTCCTTGTTGTTTTTGTAACGGCAAATAATAAGGGCTCTCTTCTAATATCGACATGATACGCTCACTCGTAGCTTCGATCTTTTTCTCGTAATACGAATCCACATCGATAAAATCAACGATCTTGTTTATCGTGTAAATTTCATCAACCATATCATTTAAATTTGCAAAGACATCAGTAGCAATCACTGGCGTTGCGTATGAGATGGATTTTACCTTCACATCAAGCAACGTCTTTATGCAAATGAGTGCCGTCATACCAGTCTCGCACCCCTCATCGATTAGTAAAATATTTTTATCTTTTAGCTCTCCTATCAAATTTCCTTTTCGGTATTTATAAACGTTTTTTAAAATTTTTTCTTCATATTTTCTATGCGCTTCGCCGTAAATATAGTCATAGCTTATATTAAAGGCTTTTATAAGCTTATCATTTAATACTATATCTTCTGTCTCGCTAACTATTGCAACGTCGCATTCGCTATTATTTGGGGCAGGTATTGGCTCGCTAAAGAGCATCTCGTAGCTTAAATTTAAACTTCTACAAACTGCATCTGCGAGTATAACTGACTCAAGCGACATACAAACAACTATCGTCTTTTTATCTACAAGCTCTTTTTTTGGCAAAATTTCAATTAGCTTGCTAGCTGCTTCTAATCGATCCTTAAATTTAGCCGTTATCATTTAGTTGGCACTCGATTTTGTACTACTTTGTGAAAAGTCATAGTGCAAACCGCCCATTGGATAGAAATTTATCGTGAAATAGATACCATTTTTTCTAGTTGATGCTGAGCCGTTTATTGTTGTTGTTGGCTCGACATCTTGTTGATAAATTATCCCGTAATTCCAGCATTTTCTTTGATGAAGCACACCAACTCTCCAGCTTTTTGTGTAGCTTCGCTCAATATCATATTGCCAGCCGCCAATAAGGCTGTATTGATGAGGTAATTTTACTCCAAGACCACTTGTAAAATAGCTATCTTTTGTCGCACTATTTTTTATTTTGCTATCATTTTTCTTCATGGTGTGAAGCATATTTAGCCAAAATAGATCATTTGTGTATGAAAATCCGCTTTGTACCTTTTTAAGCTCTTTGCTCTTGTGTGAATATTCAAGCTTATTATAAAGGCTTAAATTTTCAAATGGATATAGATAGATAGCATTTTTTAAATTCGAATATTCATCTTCTTTTGTGTAATATCCTTGAGAAATACTATGTTTTATAATCTTTCTACCATTAGAGTTAAAGAAATACTGAGTCAGATAACCAGAAATTTCTTCCTTACTCTGCTCTTGAGTCAAGAAATTTTCATATTCATTTAGATTTTTATCATAGATAAACTCATCATCCAAATTTCCTTTTCTATAGCCTGGCAGTAGGTATTCGGCCCCAAAATTTAGAGTGTGATAAAAGCTTTCATACGCTTTTGCAAGGTCAGTGTGAAGGGTAAATTTGTGGTAATTATTTACAAAATTTGTATGTTTATCTTCTCTTTTATCATCAAATGAATTTATCTTATTCTCGTAATTTATTCTTGAAGCGTATAGATACTCGTAAAATGAAAACGTTAAGCTATCATCAAGCAGTGGCACATGCACTGAAGCTGGAAGCGTAAATTCATACTGAGTCGCTCTAACTCCTATTTTTCTATCATATCTATGTGACTGAAGATCGAGTGAATATAAGATATTTGGCAAGACAATATTATCTGTAAATTTATGATACTGAAGCGATGGAAGCTCTTGAAGCGTGTCTTTGTTCTCATTTTTTGAGCCAATCTTTTCAGTGTCTATGTAGTATTTTGCATAAGCACCAAAATAATGATCGTCATTTGCGATGAAGTAGTTAAATTTAGAAGTTACAAGCGAATCATAATCATCATCCCTGCCCTTTAAATTTAAATAATCTATATCATTTAGCTTCGTTGCGTCTATCCAAATTCCCTCTTGTAAATCCGCTTCACTAAGGTATCTTATAAGCTTATCTCTTTCGTATTTTAGTCCAATGCCTTTATGTGTTTTATTTTTTAGTTCAGCCTTATTTGAAATCTTACTTCTTTGTCTATCTTGATAGCTTTTTTTATCGTCAAACATACCAAAGCTGATTTCGCCCCTTGAATCAGGCGACTCAGTAAATCTAAACGCACCATAAATTCCAGCACCTCTGTTTGTTCTTATCTGCGGATCAAGCTCGAAGTCCCACTCATTATAAGGTGCAAAATAAATCGGCTGCTTGTAATAAAAACCTTCAGATTTTCCGTATCCAAGCTCAGGCGGTAAAAGGCCTGTTCTTCTTGTGGTATCTGTTGAAAAACCAAAATATGGCAAATAAAAAACTGGCACATTAGCTATACGAAAGACTGGGTTAAAAAGGTGTAAAAATTTGCTTTGTTTATTTAGCATAGCTGAGCTTGAGGTGATGCTCCAGTCAGGATCTTGGACATTACAGCTTGAAACCATCGCCTTTTTAACTCTATAGTACTCGCTGTCAGAGCTACTTTCATCGCTTCTCATCCATACTTCCATGTCTTTATTCATCATAAAAAGTGATTCAAAAGCAGTGTCATTATTTTTTAAATTTAGCTTTGCATAGTTTGAGCGAGAGACTTCACTCTTGCCCTTCATCATATTGACGTTACCAAATAGCTCGATAACCGAATTATTTTGATCATACACAGCACAATCAGCTGTCACAAGATAATCTTGTGAATATACAACAACGTTTTTATTAGCTGTAACGATGCCTTTATCTTGCTTTACATCATCAGCCAAAAGCTGCACATCTTGCACTGCTGCACTTAAACTAAAAACACAAACCGGAACTAAAAATAAAATTTTATGCATTTATCACCACTGTTTTTGCTATTTTGTCTTGCCAAGTCTGCCTAGCTGGATTTGCAAATGCCCATGCAAAACCAAGATAAAAACAAGCTTCACTAACCAACCTAAAAATCGCTCTTACTAGGCTTGAAATAAAATTTGGTCTATCTAAAATTTCTACATTAATGCACATCGTCTTTGTTAGCATTTGCCCAAGACTCGCGCCATAATACCAAACAAAAAATGCATGATAAATAATCTTTAGTGCGACTATTTGCCAAAAGAAATTTAAAGTCAAATTTCTAGCTTCATCATAGCTCATAACCGATAAAAAGGCATCCCAGTAAATGATCAAAAACAAAAAAGAAACAATACATTCATCAATTGAGTAAGCTAGCACTCTTTTTGAAAATGGCGCTAGCGAAATTTCTTCTTTTTCAAGTTTTTCAACTATCTGCATACTCATTTCAACGCCTGCCAGGCAATATCTTTTCTATAATGTGCTCCGTCAAATTTTACATTTTCGCAAAGCTCATAAGCTCTATCACGTGCTTCTTTTATACTCTTTGCAGTAGCCACGCAGACTAATACTCTGCCACCATCTGCATAAATTTCTCCGCCTTGCTCGCTAACACCAGCATAAGCAATGTAAGCATCTTTTACATCATTTAAAACTGAAATTTTAGCTTTTGGACTACTTTTATACGGATAGTCCTTACTAGCCATTACGACGCCAACTGCAAATTCATCTTTTAAGCTAATAGGCTTTAGCTCGCCCTTTGCAGCATTTAGTAAAATTTCGCTTAAATTTCCGTCAATTAATGGCATCAAGACCTCGCACTCAGGATCGCCAAATCTCACGTTAAACTCAAGCACATAAGGCTCATTTTTCACGATCATCAGTCCTACAAAAAGCACTCCGCAAAATGGACTGCCCTCGTTTTTCATCCCTTTTAGTGTAGGTTTTACCACCTCTTCTTCGACTCTTTTTATCAGCTCTTTTGAAGCAAGCGGACTTGGAGCATAGGCGCCCATACCGCCAGTATTTGGGCCCTCGTCGTTATCAAGCAGGCGTTTGTGGTCTTGTGCCACTGGCAAGCTTACGAAATTTTCGCCATCACAAATAGCGAAAAAGCTAAGCTCAAAGCCATCCAAAAACTCTTCAACCACCACAAATTTACCAGCCTCACCAAAGCTAGCCCCACTTAGCATGTCACTAACTGCCTCTTTGGCCTCTTCTTTAGAATTTGCGATGATCACGCCTTTTCCAGCGCAGAGTCCATCAGCTTTTACAACCATTGGCACGCTTAAAGTATCTATAAATTTAAATGCTTTTTCTTTGTCATCTGTGTTTAAATATTTTGCAGTTTTTATATTATTTCTAGCTAAGAAGTCCTTCATATAGGCCTTGCTAGCCTCTAGTCTGGCCGCTGCTTTGCTTGGTCCAAATATAAGCAAACCCTCTTTTTTAAAGATATCCACCACACCTTCACTAAGCGGTGCTTCAGGGCCTACGATAGTCAGGGTAATATCATTTTGTTTAGCAAATTTTGCAAGCTCACAAAAGTCTTTTATCTTTAAATTCTCGCCAAGGCGTGAGGTCGCACCATTTCCCGGCGCAAAGTATAAATTTATATTTTTTTCTTTTTTTAGTTTTAGAGCAATGGCGTATTCGCGGCCGCCACTTCCTATTATGAGAATATTCATTTCATCTCCGTAAATTTAAAAAACCCGAGTGGGCGTCGCATAGAAGAGTGGCCCATAAACAAAGCCAATCTTGCAAATAGATGGATACCAAACGGTTGCAACTTCTCGCCTTTTCAGACTCAAACGAAGCCACATCACAAGGCACCCATACCTTTTCGCTAACAAAAAAGTGTTGGACCCCGTAAAATGCTGACTCGCTTCACTCAGGCAATAAAATTATATAAATTCTTTGCTTAAAGTAATGTTTTGGCAAGCGCGATACAGGCGTTTATATCTTGACTTTGGCTCACTATTGGATCGGTAAATTTTAGCTCTTTTGCAGTGACCTTTCCAATGCTTATCGCTTGATAGCTCTCATCCCAGCCAAAATTACTAAGAAAATTTTTGACATTTAGTGGAGAAGCGAAGATCAAGATACTATTTTTTGGTGGTTTTAGCTCCATTTTGCAAGGATTTAAGACATTTTCATAAGCGACAATCGCCTTTATATTTACTCCACCATTTTGCAAAATTTCTAAGAAATTTGAAGCACTATCTTTACCCTTTAGATAAAGAACCTTTTTACCTTTTAAAAGTAGCAAAATTTCTCTTGCGAAGTCATCTCCGTGAGCTTTCTTTCCGGTATAAATTTCACTAAATCCAAACTCTCTTGCGGCTACCGCACAACTATTTGCGATGGCAAAGACTGGCAAATTTATAGCTTTTATGTTGTTAAATTTTAATGCATTAAAAGCATTTTTAGAAGTAGCTACCAGCACATCATAGTCACTTAAATTTAGTTCAAATTTCAAAAACTCTATCTTGCTAACGCTTAAATTTACAACGCTCTCATCAGTCGTTTTTGTATTTGAAATAAGATAAATTTTACGCAACTCTTTTTAACCTTAAAAAAGATATCAAAGCAAATAATGTGCAAGCTAAAATAACAATAGAAGTCGAGTAAAATATATCACCAAGCCCAACTAGCGGAGAGACTACGCCGCCTAAGAAAAATTGGCAAAATCCAAGTATCGCTGAGGCTGAGCCTGCGTATTCTCTGCCTTCATTCATGGCTAGCGATGAAGCAGTTGGCAAGATAAATCCTGTAAAAAGAAGCAATAAGAAAAATGCGATAATGACGCCGATCACTTCAAATTTAAAACAAAGCATGAAAGCAATAAAAATGCTAGCAAACAAGGTGCCAAAAAGCCCGGTTTTGAGCGCTTTTCTCTCATTTAAAAGACTAGCAAGCCTTGCTCCTATAACAAGCCCTAAACCATTTGAAGCAAAGCAAAAGCTATAGCTTACTGGACTTAGAGAATAAAATTCTTGAAAGATAAACGAAGATGACGCTATATAAGCAAACATCGCACCCATCGCAAATGTCTGAATGCTTACAAAAAGTATAAATTTTTTCTTTCTTAAAATTTTGCCAAAAACACTATAAGTCACTAGCAAAGGCATTTTTAAGCGATTTGACTGACTTAAGCTCTCTTTGAAATAAAAATTTGCGATAAAAAGCAAAATGCCAATGATAGTAAGCGCCATAAAGATGCCACGCCAGTCGGTAAATTTAAGCAGCAAACTACCGCCAATTGGTGAAAGTATCGGGGCTAGACCATTTACGACCATCATAAGGCTAAAAAATTTAGTCATCTCGTGACCCTTATAAAGGTCGCTCACAACGGCTCTTGAGATGACTAAGCTACCAGCACTCGCAAGCCCTTGAATAATTCTCATAAAGATAAAAAACTGGATATTTTGCGAGAAAAATATAAAAACAGTGCTTATCGTATAGACGATAAGCGAGATAGTAAGTGGCGTTTTTCGTCCAAATTTATCACTTATTGGGCCAACTATGAGCTGACCTATGGCTAAACCTGCCATCGATGTCGTGATCGTTAATTGCGTAGCTGTAACGCTTGTTTTAAACCACTCAGTAATAGCCGGAAGTGCTGGCAAATAAAGATCTGTGACAAATGGTCCAAAGGCAGAGAGAGCGCCTAAAAATAGCAATAAAAATAGCTTGGAATTTTCTTTTTTCATAGTTTTTCTTTTTTTGGAGCGATTATATTATGGTTTTACTTTTTGCTTTATTAAGTATAAATTTACTATTGTTATTATAGAGAAAAAGCCCTAAAAATAGGGCTTAGTATTACATTTTGTCTTTAGTGACGATTAAGAGCATTTTAAATTTATCTTTTATCTTTAATCCATGTGGTATTTTGCCTGGTAACACGATGGTATCGCCTTTTTTGATATCAAAATGTTCATCACCAATAGTTAGCTTCATCTCGCCATCAAGTGCGATAAGTAGTGCATCGCCTGGAGCTGCGTGAGTTGAGAGCTCTTGGTCTGTGTCAAAACTAAGTAATGACATTGAGCCGTTTTCGTTCTTTACAAGCGTTTTGCTCACGATTTTGCCTTTTTCGTATTCGACTGCATCAACTAAGCTAAAAATAGCCGCCTTAGGTAAATGATCTATCATTAAGTCCTCCTTAAAATCAATTGAAATATATTTCGTCGGTTCGTTGAAAACTAGTTTTCGCCACACTTTTTTCTCTATCAGGCAGGCTTGTTCACCGCCTAAGCGCATCTGCTTTTCGCCGTAGTGCAAGCTCGCGCCACCCTCTACGACCCACGCGAGGCTGTCGCAAAATAGCATCTCATGATCTAGCTCCTCACCCGTATCAAAAGCAAATACATCGACATGAGCATTCTCGCAATCAAAAATTCTCTTGCTAACGACGCTTTTAGCGATCACTTTCGTGTCGGCGTTTAGGTTGTAAATTTTACTCATTTTTCGCCCTTTCATAAAATTTACAAGGCATTGTAGCGAAAATGGTTTTAGGTTTTGTTGATAGAGGTTATCTTTTTGCGCCAAAGCTGCGCAAATTTGACTTAGTAAAAATTAAATTTAATTATAGACATATTTTACCTCATACTACTATGTTGTAAATTTAAAATTATCCATAAACATTGCTAAATTTGATGATACTTCGCTCAAAGCTAATGTTCCAGTCTTGCCCCTTTACGACGATGTCTGAGTGGGGCAGACTGCACTGCGATACCTCGCGCAAGAGTAGCTATAGATTTAGACTTATCAAGCTCATATCCGCTTTGGAGGATGGGCAAATTTTAAATATTTGCCAATTTATTATTTACTCAATTAAAATACCCTTATCGTATTTTAGATTATTGTATTGCTTAAAATCATAGTTAACATCTAGTTTTTTAAAAGTTAAAGATGCTGAAATTAATTTATTATTATCCCCATAAGACTTTCTTCTATCATAAATTTGGCTATTCTTATTTGAGCCATTTAAGATATTCTTAAACTGTGTAGAATCAAATTTTTCCAGATATGGCGATATACATATATCAAAATTCTTATCTGCAGAGTCAAAACTACTGCTTTCTAAAAATATATTAATTAGGATATCCAGAAACTCTTTTTTGAGGCCTTCGTTTGCATATTCTTCAAATGCAAGTTTAATAACACCGTTTGTTACATTACTATATCTTTTATAAGCTGCTATTTCTTCTAAATGTTTTCTCTTATTTGACTTAAACCATGAAATAAAAAATGCATTATCATTGTCATTAATTTCCTTATCAATTTTTATCTTCACATCTTCGCCTATCAAAGCATAAAGATTTTGATGCTTGCAAAGAATCTTGCAAAGAGCAAAAGCTCTATCTTTTTCAATATCTTTAAAAACTTTATCTTTAGTTATAAAGTTTTTAAGATCATAAAAATAATTTTTCAATAAAAAGTTGAATACTTTTAAATTGATTGATAAATTTTCTTTACAATCATCATTATTCAATTTAAAACAAAATTTCCAATAAGCTTTTAAAACACTTTGCACCATAGAAATGTGCATCTTTTCAAAATATTTTCTCTTTAAAAATGGCTCTAACTCATCTGGAGCAAATTTGTATATATCCTTGTTGTTTTTCATATCTTCACTCAACATCTCGATAATATTATTGATAAATATAGGAGGTTTTATAAATATATTCAAGAAAATATTTCTTATGAGACTTATTGTTGTATCTTTATCAGGCTCATACAAAAAGTAATTATCATTTAATGCTGGATGCGATGATAAATTTCTCAAATTTTTCAAATGTCTCAAAGTTTCTTCTGTAGATTTATCAATTAATTTTGTCTCCTTGGTAATCTTTTCCAATAAAGTATTCTCCCACTCAGAAATTGTCTTGCCATTATTTTTGCTATTCTCAATAGTTTCCAATATTCCTTTTGCTTTTTTATCATTATATATATCATATAACTCTTGAAGTTTATAAATTAAATCACATATCACTACTGAATATAACATAACTATAGATGAGCGATAATTTCCATTTGAATAGGTGTTTAAAACTTCACCAAAATATTTACCTGTTCTTGAATCATAAATTTGTTCACTTTCTGAAAAATAAAACAAAATAAGCTCCCTTAAATCTATTTATATAACAAAGATATTTTGATATGTCCCATCTTGTATTATTTTACCTTCTCACTCCCACTCTATCGTTGCGGGCGGTTTGCTCGAGATATCGTAAACTACGCGGTTTATGCCGTTTACCTCGTTTATGATACGACGGCTTACGTTTTCAAGCAGATCATAAGGAAGCCTTGAAAAGCTTGCGGTCATACCATCGCTCGCATCGACCACACGTACGCAAACTGCATTTTCATAGGTACGGTTATCACCCATTACGCCGACAGAATTTACATTTAATAGCACGCAAAATGCTTGCCAAGTTTTGTTGTACCAGCCAGTACTTTTTAGCTCATCGCGCAAGATCACGTCAGCTTTGCGAAGTAGCTCTAGGCTTGGCTTATTTACCTCACCCATGATGCGGATAGCAAGGCCCGGTCCTGGGAAAGGGTGGCGGAAGACTAGATCGCGGCTTAGTCCAAGCTCAAGACCAAGCTTTCTAACCTCATCTTTAAAAATTTCTCTTAGCGGTTCTATCAGCTCAAATGTCATCCAATCAGGCAAGCCTCCAACGTTGTGGTGGCTCTTTATCGTCTTGCTTGAGCCAACGACTGAGCTCTCGATGATATCAGTATAAAGAGTGCCTTGAGCTAAGAATTTCACATCGCCATGCTTCTTAGCCTCTTGCTCAAAAATTTCTATAAATGTCTCGCCTATGATCTTGCGTTTTTTCTCAGGGTCTACCACGCCAGCTAAGCGGCCAAGGAAGGTCTCGCTCGCATCTATACTAACTAGCTCAACGCCTAGCTTTGTTCTAAATGTAGCCTCAACCTGCTCTCTTTCGTTTGTTCTAAGAAGTCCGTTATCAACAAAAACAAGGATCAAATTTTCAGGTACAGCAGCCGCCAAAAGTGCCGCAGTCACAGAGCTATCTACACCGCCACTAACTGCACAAAGCACCTTGTGCGTGCCCACTGTTTTTCTTATCTCGTCTATCTTGTTTTTAGCGAAGCTTCCCATGTTCCATGTACTCTCGCAGCCACAAATATATTTAGCAAAATTCTTTAAAATTTGTGTGCCATACTCACTGTGTTGTACCTCTGCGTGAAACTGGATCGCATAAAATTTACGTTTATCATCGCCGAAAGCGCAATAAGGTGAATTCTCACTCTCAGCGATCACCTCAAAGCCCTCTGGCAGGTCTTTTACATAGTCGCTATGGCTCATCCATACGATTTGTTTTGAAGGTGTATCTTTAAATAGCTCATGCTCTTTAATAACGTTAAGCTCTGCTTTGCCATACTCTTTTTGATCAGCCGCTAAAACTTCAGCTCCGTGAGTGTGAGCAAGTAGCTGCATGCCGTAGCAAACGCCAAGGATAGGGATGTTTAGCTCAAAGACGCCGTTATCGCAAAAATAAGCATCTTTAGCATAAACGCTAGCTGGACCACCACTTAAAATGATACCTTTTGGCTCTTTTGCTTTTATCTCACTAAGCTTTGCGTTAAATGGCAAAATTTCAGTATAAACACCCTCTTCTCTTAGTCTTCTAGCTATTAGCTGAGTGTACTGCGAACCAAAATCCAAAACTATAATCGTATTGTTCATTTATAACCTTTTAAAAATAGATATGAAAAATTTCAAATTGCACATACCAAACAATGATCGATACAATATATCCTAGAACCACCATCCAAGCGTATTTCATATGTGCACCAAAGGTATAAATTCCTTTTAATTTACCCATTACTCCAACGCCAGCTGCTGAGCCAAAGCTGATCATCGAACCACCGATACCAGCAGTTAGTGTCACTAGTAGCCACTGACTCATCGCCTCGCCTACATCAGCTCCCATTGCTGGATTTGCTTTTAAAACAGCTGACATAACAGGAACGTTATCAACGATCGCTGAAAGAAAACCAACGCCGATATTTACAGCAGTTGAGCCAAATTTATCATAAAGTGATACAGCGTAATTTAAAAATCCAGCAAAATGAAGAGCGCCAACTGCAGCTAAAATTCCAAAGAAGAAAAATAGTGTATTGTTTTCGATCTTTGACATATAGTGAAATACATGCATTGGCTCTTCATTTTTGTGAGCTTTTTTGAAATAGTAAGTATAAAGACTAAGTAGTGAGAAGCCAAACATCATTCCCCACATCGCTGGCAAGTGGAAAAGCTGGTGCATCATAACAGCACAAAAGATAGTAAATGCGCCTATAAAGATAACCGCTTTGCCACCTTTTTTCATAACCACTTTTGGCTCGTTTGCTACGTCAAAATGCGGTGCAGTACTTGGCACCACGCGAGAAAGTAAAAATGCCGTTACAAACCAACCTACGATAGATGCTGGAAAAAGTGCGAAAAAGTCGACAAATGGTGCTTTTCCAGCAGCCCAAGCCATAAGCGTAGTGATATCACCAAATGGACTCCATGCTCCACCTGCATTTGCTGCAACGACGATGTTTATCGCACCAGCAACTAGGAAATTTGTATTATTTCTATCTATTGTTAGAAGAACGGTTGAAAGAATAAGCGCTGTTGTTAGGTTATCAGCTACTGGGCTTATAAAAAATGCCAAAATACCAGTTAGCCAAAATAGTTTTCTATAAGTATAGCCTTTTGATACGAGATTATATTTAAGTGCATTAAATACATCTCTTTCGATAAGTGCTTCGATAAAAGTCATCGCCACCATCAAGAAAAATACGATCTGAGCGATCTCTAAAATCAGGTGATTTACCTCATGTTCAAGCAAATGCACATCCATGCCATTTATAAGCATATAAACGCCGATAAGTAGGAACATAAACGTACCGATAAAGATAGCAGGTTTTGCTTTGTCGATATGGAAATTTTCTTCTGCTGCTATGAAAAAATATCCAACAATAAAAATTATAAGCGATAAAATTCCTGCCCATGTAGTAGTTAAGTCAATAGCTGCGGTTTCTCCATCAGCACCAAAAGCCATCGCGAAAAACAAGCCTAGAAGTCCAAAAAACCTCATTATACTCTCCTTGTAGAATAAAAAATCTTAGTATATTACTTAAATGAGCCTAAAAATTAGGTTAGTTAAAATTATTAAGCTTACATTACATTTTTATTTAAATACGAAAATTTTACTAGATTTTGTTTATCTTGTCAGTTTTCTTTTCTTTTACGGGAGCATTTCCATAAAATGGATCATCTTTATAGCCACAACCACTAAATGCAAAAAGAGTAAAAATTAAAATAAAAAATGATAAGATAAGCCCATGAAAAACGCTAAATTTTTGATAAATACTATTCATGAAAATCCTTTGTATAAAGAAAAATTAAGCATGGCAAATGAGTGCCAACAGCTTTTAGAGCTTATGGGGAAAGCAAAACGATTTTATATAGCTTTTTGCTACGTTAGAGAAGGTGTTTTGACCTTTGTTCTTACTCATCCCACTGGGCTTTTAGAGCTTAGGCGTGATAGTAGTATAAATGATATAAAAAGGTTATTAAAAACCTTTTGCAATTTTAATAAAAATAGCGTTTTTAACAGCATTCTTACTCCAAAACCTATTAATGAAATCAACTATACAAAAAACAAAAAAGAAGAAAATATAAGATTTGTCGTGAGCAAATTTTTAAAATTTTTTAATCAAAAAGAGCAAAGTGCCATCTTTTATGCACCAGCTAGCAAAGGTGAGTTTAAAAATTTAGCAAAAGACGAGCAAATACACCAAAAATTTGAAGAGCTAAGAGAAATTTTGCTCAAGAAAAATGAGCAGGCAAGATGCTAATAGACGAGATAAGAACACTTCCAAACGAGCCTGGCGTATATCAATATTTTGACGCACAAAATAGGCTCTTATACGTTGGTAAGGCCAAAATTTTAAAAAATAGGGTCAAAAGCTACTTTAAATTTACCCCAAGCCTAGCTCCAGCTGAAAAACTAAGCCCTAGAATTTCAAAGATGATAAGCGAGGCGGTGCATCTTGAATACATCGTCACGCCAAGCGAAGCAGACGCTCTAATACTTGAAAATTCTTTCATCAAGCAGCTTAAGCCAAAATACAACATCTTGCTTCGTGACGACAAGACCTACCCTTACATTTTTATAAATTTAAATGATGATTTTCCAAGATTTGAGATCACTAGAAAGGTGGTAAAAGGCTCAAATATCCGCTATTTTGGACCATATTTTAGTGGAGCTAGCGAGCTACTTGAGGCACTTTATCTAAATTTCAACCTCGTTCAGAAAAAATCCTGCATCAAAGGCAAAAAAGCTTGCCTTTTTTATCAGCTAAAACGCTGCTATGCTCCGTGTGAAGGCAAAATTTCAAAAGAAAACTACGCTAAGATCGTAAATGAGGCTATCGCGGCCTTACAAAATCCAAATTTACTCATCACTCGCCTTGAAGAGCTCATGCTAAACTACGCCAAAGCCGAAGACTACGAGCAAGCAGCCGCGACTAGAGATAAGATACAAACACTTAAAAACATGCAAACAAAGGTTGAAGTTGATCTTGCTAAACTTGAGGACTTCGAGGCATACTCAGTCGCTTGCGTGCATGATATGATCTGTGCGGTGAGATTTAGCGTGCAAAGTGGCAAGATAACAGGTGTCAAAACTGACATCACGCAGGCCAAAAATGCCCAAAGCGATGAGATAAACGAGGCTTATAAGCAGGCCATTTTAAAAAGCTTCATAGCTGGACAGCCGATAATTAGCACCAAAATTTATGTGCATGAGAGCTTTGAAGATAGTGAGCTGGTGGAGGAAATTTTAAACGAGAGATTTGGACGTAAATTTAGCATCACATGCCCAAAAATAGGCGATAAGCGTAAAATTTGTGAGATCGCTACCAAAAACGCTGAAGTTAGCATCGAAAAATATCTAAAAACGCACGATAACGAGCTACTAAACGAGATAAAAGAGTACTTTGACCTAGCTCACACGCCTTACGTTGTCGAGGCTTACGACAACTCACACCTTTTTGGTGAGGCAAGTGTCGGAGCGATGGTGCGCTATGAACACGGCGAGTGGGCGAAGCAAAACTACCGCCACATGCACTTAAACTCCAAAAACGACTACGATCAGATGAAAGAGAGCCTCACTGCTAGAGCACTTAGATTTGATAAGCTTAGCCCACCTGATCTTTGGGTCATTGACGGCGGCGAGGTGCTTTTAAATTTAGCCTGTGAAATTTTAGTAAGTAGTGGCGCAAATGTCGATGTGATAGCCATTTCAAAAGAAAAGATAGACGCCAAAGCTCACCGCGCAAAAGGCGAGGCGAAAGATAAAATTTACACAAAAAATGGTAGCTTTAGCCTAAGTACAAGTGATAAAAAGCTGCAGTTTTTCCAAAAAATGCGTGATGAAAGCCATAGATTTGTCATCAGCTTTCACAGAAAAACAAGGCAGAAAAATGATATGCAAAGATCAATTCTAAAGCAAGCTGGCGTTTCTGAGGGCAGTATCGCGAAATTAATCAGCTTTTACGGAAGTTTTGATAAAATCAGCGAAGCGAATTTAGACGAAGTGGCAAAAATAACAAATAAAAGCGTAGCAGAAAAGCTTGCAGTGCTCAAAGAAGGAAATTTGAAGTGATAATATATGATGAAAATTTAAAAATATCTGCGATAACGCAAGATTCACTTGAGCTATTGGGTTTTGATAGTTTAGATGATTTTTTGTTGCAATACAAAGATATAAGCGAGCTAGTCATAACAAGCCAAGAAAGTACAAACTACAGCTTCTTAGAATTTTTACAAAATACGAAAGATAATAGTGCTAGAGTAAATTTAAAAAGAAAAGATGGTGGTGCGATCTTACTAGAAGCGAGACTGCAAAATGCTATTTTAAAAAATGGTGAAAAATTTTTTATCGTTCTTTTAGAGAAGCAAGACATAATAAACAACCAAAATCTAATAGCAGCAGTAAAAGTAAAACCTACATTAAGACTGCCTGTTTTTAAACTAAACGCATGGTATCTTTTTGACACACAGACACAATCACTTATCGATGATTCCTGGTTTGAAACATCGCTTAAAATACTAAATTTAAATAAAAAAGATTTTGCATCCTATTTAAATATATTTTTGCACAACGCAAGAGAAATTCTTATCCAGATCCAATCAGCCATAATCGCAAAAGACGAGATAATGCTCAAAAAATACGTAGATGAGATAAGAGAAGCTGCATTAAATTTAAAGCTTAATAACCTTGCAAATGAGCTTAACGCTTTTTTAGATAACAATCAAAATGTAAAAATGAAAGAGATGTCTCTTTTTACCAAAAGACTAATTGAGATAGAAAATATCGTCAAAAAATATAGCAAAAAGAGTATCCATGAAAAATAATAAATTTTATATATTGTTAGCGCCAATAATAATTTCAGCGATCTTTTGCGCATATAGCGGAAATGAAAGCTATAAAAAATTCACAGATCTAAAAGATCTAAATGAAAAACTATATAAACAATCCTTAGTATTTCAAACTATAAAATCCGTAATACAAGAGCACGATACGCTAATAGACAAAAGCCAAGAAGATATAAAAAAGTTGCGAGATAGCACCTTAAAAAATACACAAAAATTTATAAATTCTATAAGAAAAGACGATCGCACCGAGATACGAAATATAAATAAATTAAAAGAATTGCTAGCAAATCTAAACCAAAATGATAAATTTGATGAACTATTTTACGAATTTTTCCAAAATATAAATGGAGAAATAGATAGCGATTTTAAACAAGATTTAGACCGAGACTTTCCGCTTATAATAAAAGCTTATGTCGCAACTTTAAGTAAAATTTACAATCAACTCTCTTTAGCAAACAACACTAAATACTACGTAAAAAATATCTTTATAAATGGCCCTTTATTTTCAATAAACAATAATGTGAGAGAAAATATATATTCCGTAAAAGACAACACGCCAAATCTTGATATGCTTCCAAAAAGTGAGCTAAAAGAGGATATTTATAAAGACTTTAACCAGTTTGAAGCCAATTATCAAGCCAGAAAAATAAGAGAAGTTAAAGCCAAGATCGCATTTTCTGAAAAGCTAAATATCGAAGATATCATCTTAATAAAACAGTATGAAGATGATAAATTTATACTTTTATTAGATAGTGCTATAAACATAAAAAATGAGCTACTAGAACTTACTAAGAGCGAAAAAATAAACTTTGGCATAAAGACCTTTTTCGAGTTTTTACTTTGCGGCTTGCTCATTTTATCTTTGCTTGGTATTTCTGCTAGGTTGAAATTTTTAAAGGTACTTATCGATAAGTCAAAATACATATCAAACTATATCCTATCATCAAAAGAGACAAGTGCGGATAATGCGATATCAAAGCTTGTAAAAGCTTATGAAGATCTAAAAGAAACCTATATAAAAGATAGCAGCTTTTTTCAGATAAAAGATAGATATATTTTATCCGTGAGCAAGAAGCTAGAGTCTATCAATAAAGAAATTTTTACATCGACCGCGGCTTTAAAAATAGAAACAAATAATAGCAAAAAGCAAGTATTTATAGACACGATAGAAAAAAATGCAAATATCATGACCTCGCTTTATAACAATGCTAAAAATATCTCGAATGTTAAAAAATATAGCGAATGCAATAAAACCGAGATATTTGATCCTCAAAAAAGCTTTGAAGAAATTTTGCAAGCAAATATTGTCTATTCGCAAAGCAAAAAGATAAATTTTATAAGCTACCTTGATCCAAGCCTTACAAATGAACTAGAAGGAAATCTAAATTCATTAAAAACCGCATTTAACTCTATCTTTTTGGCATCTTTATCAATGTCTTTAAGACATCAAAATATTATCATCGCTATCAAAAAAGTTCAAAAAGAGTTTGATAGAAGCGGACTTTGTTCTGTAAGCTTTAGCATAAAAAATAGCTCAGCTGCCATGAGCGAAAAGCAAATTTCAGATATATTTTTAGATGATGAGAATAGCTTAAATAATGATGAGAGCGAGTTTTATCTAAAAATCGCTCAAATTTATTTAAAAAATTTAGAAAGCAAACTGGAGATTAACTCGTTTCCAAGTATCGGAAATGAGTTTAAATTTGTAGTCATCTTTAAAACAACATCAAACTATAAAGACTTTGATATAAAATGCAATCATAAATTAGCATTCTTGCAAGATGTAAATGTCGCTTACAACGAAGCTTTTGAGCAGACTACAAAAGACCTTGGGCTCAAAGTAGATATGCTAACAAGCACTAGTCCATCTATTACAAAAAATTATGATGCTATATTTTTAAGAAACACCAATAAGCAAGGCCAAGATATTAAAAATCCGCTCATTTTAAAAGATCCGCTAACTCCGTTAAGCATTACAAGGCTACTTTGCTTAGGCGAAGCTGATATTATGAATAAAAATTTAAACGATAAACCAAAAATTTTAATCTGCGATACTAACGAAATTTACATAGATATAACAGCAAGTGGCTTTAGTAAATTTAACTGTGAAGTTGTTGGAGTTTGTAATAAAAAAGATCTAAAACAAGCCATAAAGCAAGGCGATTTTGACCTTATATTTGTTGGCTCAAAATTTTTCGAAGCTGAAAAAAATAGCCTTCAAAAAAATCTTGATCTTATAAAAACAGCCATACAAAATGCGAAAATTCCAATTATACTAATGCTTTCAAATACTTCAAATATAGATGGAGAGAGTGTCAAAGAATACTTCAATGCCTATATAAAAACGCCAATAAATAGCGACGAACTGGCTCAAATTTTTAGAAAATTTTTGCCAAATTTTGGCGAGATTGCAATAGATGAAAGCTATCTGGCAAAAAGCGAAAATATTATTTTATTTAAGAAATCGCCAATGGAAAATAAAATATTTAGCTCAGCTTTAGGAGAATTTTACAACACACTTGAAACCACAAATAGCTTTGATGAGCTATTAACAAAAATAAAGACCAAAACTTACGGAATCGTTCTTATAGATGAAAATGTAAAAGACTTCAACTATGAAGAGCTAACAAAAGTTGTTGATAAGATAAGACAAAGCCAAAAGGTTGATACAAGAGTGCTGATATTTGGCGCACAAGAAAGAAGTGAATTTCCTTTTGTAAAAGTGCTAGCTAAAAATATCACAAAAGCAGAGCTCTCAGCTACCGTAAGGGAACAAATCGATTCTATGGGCACTAGCTACGCTAAAAGCTCTTATGAATTTATTAAGTTTAACGCTTAAAACTCTTTTGCGTTATTTTTAAATACATTTAGCACGCTTGCTCGTTTATGGTAAATTTCGGCGTATTCTCTTTCGCTCTTTGAGTCATAAACTATACCAGCTCCAGCCCCCACAAATACATCACTAAAGCCATTTTCACCTGACACAAAGATGGCTGAGCGAATAAGAATAGCAACCTGAGCATCGCCATTAAAATGCAAAAATCCAATGCCGCCGCCATAGATATTTCGCTCATAAATTTCAAGCTCGTTTATGATCTGCATCGCTCTGATCTTTGGCGCACCGCTAAGCGTGCCAGCTGGGAAGATGCTAGCTAAGACATCAAAAAGATCAAGCCCTTTGGCGCACTTGCCATAGACATCGCTTACGATATGAATTACTTTTTCATATTTTTGGATATGCATAGTATTTTTTACGGATACACTTTTTGGCTCTGAAACCCTGCCGATGTCATTTCTAGCAAGATCAATTAGCATTTTGTGCTCAGCCAGTTCCTTTTCGTCACTTAAAAGCTCATTTTCAAGTGCCGCATCTGCATTTGCATCACTTCCTCTAGGCCTTGTGCCTGCGATCGGAGCTACAAAAATTTGCTCACTTTTCATCTCAAAAACAAGCTCTGGCGAAGAGCCAACCACATCACCATAAGGTGTAGGAAAATGAAACATATATGGACTTGGATTTGTAAGTGAGAGCTTTTTATAAAATTCCAAACTGCTCATATTCGTTGAAATTTCAAGCAACTCACCAAGCACCACCTGAAAGACATCGCCGCTTCTTATATACTCTTTTGCTAATTCAACCATATCCTCAAAGTGTTTCTTTTCTTTATTAAGATCAGTTCTTATACTAAATTTACTCTGCTCTTTACTTTTGTTTTCAACTTTCGCATCAAGCAAAAAGTCATAATATTTATTCTTATCTCCATAAAATGTATAAATTTTACTCATCTTATCAAAGTGTAGATAGGCCTTTGCATCGGCATAGATAAATTTTGGAAATTCATACTTTTTAGCTTTCTCATCACCGATATACTCAAAATATCTCACGCCGTCATATGCAAAAACACCAAAAAGTCCCGCAAACGGAGCTAAAGATTTATTACGATTTGTATCAAAATAACTTCTAAGCCCATAAAAATCCATATCCTTTTCATCGATGTATTCGCAATCAATGCCTATAATCGTTTGCGTCTTATCCTCAGCTAGGTAGCTATTTTTAAATTTTTCTCTAATCACTTCATAATAAAACAGTGGTTGTTCTAAGAGCATTTTTTTCCTTTAAATTTTTGATGATTATAAAAAAAGTTCGCTTTTAGTTTTTAAAATTTTTATCAAATTTCTAAATTTATGCCCAAATTTCACCTTTTTACTATTTTTTTAACACCGCTTGGCTAAAATTTGGCACTCATAAAAGGAAATTTATGCTTTTTGTTGAACTTTTTATAATTGGTATCGGCGTTGGATACATCGCTGGCTTTTTTGGCATCGGTGGCGGCACGGTCGTCGTTCCTATAATGGTCGCCTTTGGATATGACATAAAAACTGCTATTGGCATAAGCGTCATGCAGATGATATTTAGTGCGACATTTGGCTCATACCTAAACTATAAAGCCGGGCTTTTAAAACTAAACCGCGGTGTATTTTTAGGTCTTGGAGGTCTGGTGGGGGCAAGTTTTAGTGGCATTATCGTATCGCACGCACCGGCACTCTTACTTGAGTCTATGCTTCTATCAACCTTTATCTTTTCGCTCATAAAGCTATACTTCACACCAAATAGTGACGGCACAAATGCGAATAATTCGCTCTTTTTGCTATTTTTAGTTGGCGTTTTTGTTGGCATTTTTGCCATTAGCATCGGCATCGGCGGAGGCGTCTTTATCGCGCCGATCTTGGTAGGCTTTTTACGCTACGAGCTAAAAAAAGCCGTTTCTATGGGTGTATTTTTCGTTATGTTTGCAGCTATCGCGGGTTTCATCTCGCTCTCGCTAAATGGCCATATCTCATACGCTGAGGGCGTATTTTTAGGTCTTGGCTCGCTAATAGGCGCATACTTTGGCACTAAAAAGACGCAAAATACCGACAAAAAAACACTTAAAAAATGGTTTTTGGTCTTTTACATAGCGATGATATGTTTGATATTAAAAGATATGTTTTTTGAGTAAGAGCATGGCTAAATTTGCCACGCTCTTTTTTTAAATTTCTTCAAAAAAATAGGCTTCGCTTAATTTAAAAGCAAGCTTATCTAGCTCGTCTTTACTTAAATTTACGCTCTTTGCGATATCTTTTAAACTAGCTTTGCCATCAAATTTTAAAGCTGCCTTGATCTCTTCATGGTTTAAATTTAACTTGCCATTTAGCTCATTTGCCAAAGATATGACTGGCGAGCTAGCCTCCAGAAAATACCCAAGATAGGCCGCAGCTCTAGGCTTTAGCCTAGTTTTTTTAGGCTCATAAGCAAGTGCAGCAAGCTTTGAAGATGAAATTTTGGTGTTTTGATCATTTAAAATTTCAAGTAGCCCCATAAATGCTTCGCCTTCGCTCTCACCAAGTGCGGCCTTTACTTTACTTAAATTTAGGCTTTGCGGATAGGCTTTGCTTAAAATTTCTTGTGTTTTTGTCCTTGGCTGCTCGCTAAAATATGCAAAATAAATCCTATCAAGCTCGCTCTCTCCAAGTACCGCATCAAAGTCCTCAGCACCGCCAAGCCTCTCCTTGTGAGCGATGAGGCTTTTTCTAAATGATCTATTAAATAAAAAATCGTTTAGTTGCTCTTTTTTGATGCGAGAGTTGTAATTTTGCTCGATATGTGCGTCAAAGCGGTAAATTCCAGTTGAGCTTGCAAAGATATCATTTAGCGAAGCGTCTATGACGTAGCAAAGTCCATGCTTATCGATATGTTTAGCAAATTTATGAAAGTATGTTGGCTCGTTGCTTGCCTCTAAAAAGTCATGCAATATATAATAATCATTGCCTTTTGCGATGATTCCTTGCAAGAAATTTAGCTGGGTTAAAAGTAGCTTCATACTATCCTTGTATACAACATCACTTTGACTTTGCAGGCTAAATTTTAAATAATCTTGTAAAAATTTTAGCTCATCTTTGATAAGAGAAAGGGCTTCTTTGCTCTCCTTGCCAGCACTTACAAAAAGCATAAAATCCCTTAATATATCAAGGCTTTTCCAACCTGGATATGTATTGTAAGAGACATAAGCGATGCCATCTTTACTAAGTAGTGCTTTAATCGTGGCAAGCAGTGCATCTCTTACATTTGGGCTCACCCAGCTATAAACACCATGAGCGATAATATAGTCAAATTTCCCAAGCTCTTTTATATCGCTTTCGTTCATGTGCAAAAAATTTCGCTCAAACAAAGTAAAATTTTCTAAACCTATCTGCTTTGCTATCTTGTTACCTTCAGTCACTTGATGGCTTGAGATATCGATACCAACGACTTTTGCGTTTTTATGTGAAATGGCAAATGGCAAGATATTACCACCATATGATGAGCCAAGCTCAAGCACTCTAGCCTCTTTTAGGCTAGCTGCTTTAAGCCCCAGAAATTTAGCAACCGCTTCTATCCTAACTGGCGAGCAGTCGCTAAATGCGGCCGAGAAATAAGGAATTTCATCATAAGCTTTTTTCGCTTGATTCATCAGCCGTGCTTTCTTGCAAATTCTCTCATAAACTCGCCAAGTTTTTCAACGTCGCTTTGGCTAACGGCATTGTAGATAGATGCTCTTATGCCACCAAGATGTCTGTGACCTTTTAGCCCTAGCATGTCCTCTTTTAGTGCTTCTTCAACGAAAACTGGCTCAAGCGCGTGATCTTTTGGTATCGTAAAGCTCACGTTCATATCTGACCTGCTTGATTTTTTGGCATGGCCCACGTAAAAGCCATTTGAGCTATCTATGATGTCATAAAGCGTGCTTGCTTTTTTAGCATTTATTTTCTCAACCTCTGCAAGTCCGCCAAGATCTAGCAGGTGCTGCATGGTTAAATTTAAAAGATAAATTCCAAAAGTTGGCGGTGTGTTATAGAGCGAGTTTGCCTCTACGTGCGTTTTGTAGCGTAAAAACATAGGGACATTTTGGCTACTCACGCGATCAACCAAGTCTTTTCTTATAATGACGATAGTCACGCCGCTTGGGCCTGCATTTTTCTGAGCACCACCGTAAAGCAAGCCGATACTGCTAAAATCAAGCGGTCTAGCGAAAAAATCGCTCGAAGCATCGACAACAAGGGGCGATTTAGTCTTTGGCATAGCCTTATACTGTGTGCCATAAATCGTATTATTTGAGCAGATGTAGGCGTAGTCGGCATTATCGCTAAATTTCACATCAGGGATGTAAGAGAAATTTTCATCCTCACTGCTTGCTACGATATCTACATTTACACCAAGCACTTTTGCCTCTTTGATTGCTTTGTTTGTCCAAACACCGGTGTTTGCATATTCAGCCTTGCCACCTTGATATAAATTCATCGGTATCATACTAAATTGCAAGTGCGCGCCACCTTGTAAGAACAAAATTTCATACTCATCGCCGATGTTATAGAGCTTTCTTATCTTATCCATCGCGCCAAAGTGGATCTCCTCAAAGGTCTTGCTTCTGTGGCTGATCTCCATGATCGAGTAGCCCTCGCCTCTGTAATCGGTAAATTCGGCCTTTGCATGCTCTAAAACGCTTAGTGGTATCGCGCTTGGACCTGCGCTAAAGTTGATTTTTCTACTCATTTTTACTCCTTGATAATTGCTTTTTTATGTGTATTTTGCGAAATAAGCTCGATCTCATCATTTAAATTTAAATCCCTAAGATCAGCTCTCTTGCCATCTTTTCTAACCTCGATAAGCCCTTTTGTGCTCTCAAAAAAGAGCTCTCTCATCTCATAAGCCTTCTCTAGCGAGCTAAGGGCCGAGCCAAGGACTAAAATCTTTCTTTGCACGACGTTTGCTATGGCGTTTTGCTTGTTTGCTACCTCGCTAAATTTTAGCTCGATCCTAGCTTTTAGAGCGTTTGATGAAAATTTAGAAAGTAGTAAATTTAGCAAATTTTGCTTTTTGGTGATCTTTAAGCTTAAAGCGCTATCAAGATCGTCGCTGAGCCTGTCAAGATACTGAAAAAAAGCCTCTTCATCAGGTAGCAGATCAAGCATGGCTGCACTTGGCGTAAGCGATCTGCGGTCTGCTACAAAGTCGCTTATAACGTAGTCGATCTCGTGTCCGATAGCGCTTATGACTGGCGTTTTTGTAGCGTAAATTTCACGCGCCAAGCTCTCGTCGTTAAAGCACCAAAGATCCTCTTTACTACCACCTCCGCGAGCCAAAACGATCACATCTACGCCGTATTTATCGGCTCTGCGCAAGGCTTTTATAAGCGAGCTTGGGGCATTTTCACCTTGAGTTAAAGCATCAAAGATATAAATTTCGCTTAATTTCCAACGGCTCGTCACGACCTTTAACATATCCTGAAGCGCCGCCGAAGTAGCGCTTGTGACAAGGGCTATTTTTTTAGGTAAATTTGGTATCTCTTTTTTTGTAGCAATGTCAAAAAGGCCCTCATTTTCGAGCTTTTCTTTAAGCTGCCTAAACGCAAGCTCAAGCTCGCCCTCACCATCAGGCAGCATCGCACTAGCTACTAGCTGATACGACCCGCTTGGCGAATAAATGGTCACTTTGCCATAAATTTTTACTTTTAACCCATCTTTTGGCAGGAATTTCACCTTTTGGTTATTCATGCGATACATCACAGCTGAGATGCTTGACTTTTCGTCCTTTAGCGTGAAGTACCAGTGCCCAGAGGCATGCTTAGTAAGGCGCGAAATTTCGCCACTTACCTCGACATAGTCAAGTGTGGCTTCAAGCAGTGCCTTTGCTTTTTCGTTTAGCTCAGATACACTAAGCATTGATTTCTCTTACCTTTTTAGCGATAAATAGTGTCGAGATATCCATGCTAAAGCCCTTGCAAAGTTCTATCTCAAAGCCAGCTTCGACTAGCTCGTCGCAAAAGCTCTTTGCGTCCAAGAAATTTTCGATCGAGCTTGGCAGATACTCGTATGCCTCTTTATTTTTTGAGATAAAGCCGCCAATCTTTGGCAAAATTTTACTTAGGTAAAAATCTCTTAGCGAGGTTATAAGCCCATTTTTCTGGCGTTTTGTAAATTCAAGTACGACTACATAGCCATTTAGAGCAAGCACTCTATTAAACTCCTTAAGCGCAGCCTTTCGCTCGACCACGTTTCTGATACCATAGCTTATGCTTAAAATTTGAGCTTCACCACTTGCAAGCGTTGTATTATCAGCGTAGGCTTCTATAAATTTAAAATTTGGAAATTTCGCTCTCGCCTCTTTTAGCATACCGCTTGATGGATCGATGCCAGTAAGGCTTTTTATCTGCACGCCAAATTCTTTTGAGATTTCACTCCAAAGCCCCATCATATCGCCAGTACCACAAGCCACGTCGACGATATTTATGCTTCTTTCTTTAAAAATTTCTAGCATATATCTGCAGGCGAATTTCCTCCAGCTCACATCCACGCCAAGACTTAGCACTCTGTTTGCGACGTCATAAGTCGGAGCGATCTGGTTAAACATATCAACGATTTTTTCTTGTTTTTGCATAAATTTGCCCTTTTATATGTAGTAAATTTTTAAATTTCTTGAAATTTTGCGAGTTGCTTTTATAAATTTAAGACGCTTTTTTAGTATCTCTTCTCTACTTTTATAAATTTGCTTGTAAATTTTACTCTCGAGCCTCTCTTTATCTGGCATTTCCGGAAGTCTTTTAAGGATGCCGAGCCAGACGTCATAGTCTTGAAGATTACCAAAAATTTCTTGCATCTGTTTTAGCTTCTCTTCATACTTTTTAAGCCCTTCAAAATAGAAGATTTCACATAAAAAATCATATGTGTATCTCATCTTTTTAAGCTCTATCCTAAGATCATGAAAGCTCTCATTTGGGCAGTCTTGATTAAGACTTTTTAGCCTTTTTTGAGCTAAAACTAAAAGCATTCTAAGCTTAAAAGAACCAAGGCGCGAAAGGCTTACATCAAAGAGTTTTGACTTATAAAATTCACCCTCGTTTAAAAATATCTCCCACTCTTTTAAAAATGCGTAGTTTTCTTCGTCACCAAGGTAGCTTTTTACATTTTCATACTCTAAATCTAGAGCCTTTTTTACAAAATATATAGGCTCATTTGCATGTTTTTGCTCGTTTAAAAAGCTCAAAAATACATCCAAATCTCGCTTTTTGTTTGTCGAGTTTGCAAGCATTTTAAAATTCTCACCAAAAAAAAGTGTCACTTTCTCATCAAAAACGCCACTAAAAATTTTAAGGATCGATCTAACCTTTCTTAAATTTACGCGAAGCTCATGCAAAACTTCTTCATCTTTGTCTATCAAATACTGGCTTTTTAGCCTTTTTATTACTTTAAAAATACTAACAAAAAGGACTCTTAGCGCCTCTCCGCTTTTTAGATTTGCAGCAAAATTTGGCAAAATTTCTTTTTCTTTTATGATCTTATAGGCTCTTTTGTAGTCGATTTGTTCATTTTCATTAGCATGAATGGCAAGAAATTTGTTCTTATATCTTTTATCGCAAGTTACATCACTTAGGCAAAAATTTTCTAAAAACGGTGGCAGCTTGAAAAATACGGCTTCATTTTCATCGCTAAATTCGATCTCAAATGTACAAAGCCCGTTTAGTTCATTTTTAAAAATATCAATATTGCAAGGATTGTTATTTAGTTTAAAAATATATCTATCTTTTAAGATGACGCTACCAATGCGGTTTTTAAGAGCCTTTTTAAACTCCACTTTTTCGCAAAATTCTTCATTTTCTTCTCTGATTAGATCTTTGCCTATCTTTACAGTTTTTATAAATTTATCCTCTTCACTTCGAAAGCGGATCTCTTCATTTTGCGTTATCTTGGTATAAAATTGAGAAATTTCAAGATGCTTAAAGACTACTCCAGCTTCTTTTAAAAAATCTAGAATTTGAGAATTTTTGAGTAAAAATTTACGCTCTATCTCCAAACTCACATTTTTCTCCAAAATTTTTTGTTCATTTTAGCAAGTTAGTGCTTAAAACAATGAGAAAAATGCTAAATCTAGGCTTATTTTAAAAGTATTTTTACAAGAAAAAGATGAAATTTATGCTGCTAAATAGCAACATAAATTTTATTTACAGTGTTTACAGCTTTTTACGCTAGCTACGATGTTTAGACGTTCTATTATATTTCCGATCTTCTTTTCTAGCGCTTCTTGATATTTGCCAAGCTCAGCATCATCGTAGCTCACGTCCTCAACGCTTCCACAGCTTTCGCAAACTACATGGATATGTGGATATTCGTAGATGTCATATCTAGCTTTTTGATTAACGATATTTACTTCAACTACGAGGCCTTCGTCTTTTAAAGTATTTAAATTTTTATAAACTGTCGCAAGAGAAACTGATGGACTCTCTTTTAAAATTTCATCATAAAGCTCATCAATCGTTGGATGCGTATGACGATCAAGAATTCTTAAAACGCTAAGGCGTTGTGGCGTGACTTTTAGCCCAGATTGCTTTAATAATGATACGTATTGCATAATGCTTTTCCTTGTTTTTATTTTGGCTTATGCTAGCAAAAATAATATTAAACGTTACTTTATTAAATGATATTAATTATTCTCTAGTAAATTTTTGGTAATCTGCTCGGCACTTATACCAAGATATTTTTCAACCTCAGCAGTTGAACCATGTGGGATAAATTTATCTTCATACTCAAAGCTAATGACGCTTATATTTGAGATTTTATTTTCTTGTAAAAATGCACTTACTATCTCACCAATACCGCCTTTTTTGGCACTATCGCTAAAGATGTACCATTTTTTAGTGCGCTTTGCAAGATCCAGTAAAAGCTCACTATCAAGCGGTTTTGCAAAGACAAGATCAACCAATATCACATCAAGCTTGCCAGTTAGTAAATTTCTGACCAAATTTGCTCTGCCAACGCCGTTGCCATAGCCTAAAAATACAATATCACTATTTGCATCAGCTAAAATTTCACCCTTGCCAAACTCAAGTGGCTGAGCTTCAAACTCATCTCTTAAGATAAACGCTCCGCGTGGATATCTAAATGCACTTACACCCTTGTAAGAGTAGGCAAATTCCATAACATTTTTCATGCTCTCTTCGCACCTTGGAGCAAAAAGAACCATGTTTGGCACGGCATTTAAAAAACTGATATCAAAAGCACCCTGATGCGTTTCGCCGTCCTCGCCCACAATACCAGCCCTATCCATCGCAAAAGTGATGTTTAAATTTAAAATAGAAGCGTCATGAATGACTTGATCATAGGCCCTTTGCATAAAAGTTGAGTATATCGCGACAAATGGCTTAAAACCCTCTTTTGCCATAGCTGACATCGAGGTGACTGCATGCTGCTCGGCTATCGCTACGTCCCAAAAACGATCTGGAAATTCTTGTATCAAAGCGTCCATGCCAGTGCCTGTTGGCATCGCGGCCGTTACGCCAACGATGTCGCTATGCTCTCTTGCCATCTTTAAAAGCTGCTCGCTAAAGATCGCCGTGGCTGACTTGTTTGACTGTCTTTTGATAAATTCGCCACTTTTTAGATCAAATGGCCCAACTCCGTGCCAATTTTCATAATAGCCCTCGGCAAATTCATACCCTTTGCCCTTTAGCGTCTGTACATGCACAATGACTGGTTTTTTCATACTTTTTGCCGTCTCGAATGTACTAAGAAGCGCGGCTAAATCGTGTCCATCAACTGGCCCAATGTACTCAAGCCCAAGCTCTTCAAAAAACATGCCAGGAGTGATGAGTCTAATGCCCTCTTCGATACGTCTAGCCATATATGCAGCCGAATCTGGCATATAGCTTAGAAATTTCTCAACTCTGCCCTTAAATTTTTGATAAAACTGTCCTGCCATCATCTGGCTTAGATACTTGCTAAGTGCACCTATTGGCTTGCTTATACTCATCTCGTTGTCGTTTAGGATGATGACGCAAGGATATTTTCTATCCCCTAGCTCATTTAGCGCCTCGTACGCCATGCCGCCACTTAGAGAGCCATCGCCTATGACAGCTACTGGGATACGATCTTCATTTTTAAGTTTTATCGCCTTTGCAGCACCAACTGCAAGCGATATGGACGTCGAGCTATGCCCTGCTACAAAGTAGTCAAATTTACTTTCGCTTGGCTTTGTATAGCCGCTGATACCATTAAATTTTCTAAGCGTATCAAAGCTCTCCCAGCGTCCAGTTAGTAGCTTGTGTGCGTAGCTTTGGTGGCTTACATCGAAGATAAATGGATCTTTTGTCACATCAAAAATTTTATGCATTGCTACAATGATCTCAACTGCACCGATATTTGAGCTAAGATGACCGCCATTTTTGCTAACAGTGGCTAAAATTTTATCTCTGATGTCATGACAAAGTGCGTTTAGTTCATCAACATCTAAACTTTTAACGTCTTTATTCATTATTTACCAGCATTTTTAGTTTTTCTAGCCTTGTTTGCATAGTCGCATCGATGTTTCCGCCCTCGCTTATGATCACCACGCCACCTTTACTTATGGCATCATCAGCGCTTATTTTGACGTGTTCATTCTTGCTAAATTGCTCTTTTATATATTTGCTATCTTCGGGATTTACGCGAATTTCTATATTTTTAACATTACTTAGCTCTTTTATAAGCGAGCTTGCTAAATGATGAGCGATCTGATTTGAAGAGGTTGAAATTTCTTTATCGATTACTTCTTTTGCGATTTTTATAGCAGTTTGCCCGAGCTCTTCTTCGATCTTCTTTAAAAACTCATCAAATTTAACGTACTGCTCATCTAACTTTGCAGCTGAAGTGCTAAATCTAGCCTCTAACTCATTTATCTTCGCTTCATTTGCTGCATTTGCTTGGGCGATACCCTCATTTTTACCATCTTCTTTTGCGCGAGAAATTTCAGCCTCAAGGCGTTTAGCAAATTCGCTCTCTTGATTTTCTATTTGCATTTGAAGTTTAATGATGTTGCTACTTAGCTCGTCTGTTTTTTTAAGCAATTCTTCAATAAAGCTTGACTCGCCTGCTTGCTGTATTTGTGGACTTTGAGCCTGAGAAGCAAAGTGGTTTTGTGGGCTTGCTTGTGTTTGGTGGCTAGCTTGAGGAACAAAATTTTCACCCTTTTGCCCAAAATTTTGCTCGCTTAGCTCTTCACTAAGATTATTTTCTTCTATCAATACAGGAGCACTATCTGCGGCTCGCTCTCCAACTCCAAGCACCTTAAATCTGTAATTTTCTATAAAGTGAGCCGGAGAAGTCTCACTGGTTATTACGCTGCTTTTCATTCTATCATCTCATCTGCTTCGCCGACTTGGAATACACCTTGATCAGCTAGAGTTTGCACTGTCTCTACTATGCGTCTTTGAGCCTCTTCAACATCTTTTACACGCACCGCACCAAGATATTGCATCTCCTCTTTAAAGGCTTCTGCTGCACGCTGAGACATATTTGATAAAAATTTATCCTTTATACCATCGCTTGAGCCTTTAAATGCGACCATAAGGTCTTTTTTATCAACATTTTTAAGAATTTCTCTAATCGCAGTTGCGTTAAGATTGATAATATCTTCAAAGGTAAACATAAGCTCTTTAATCGTTGTTGCAAGTTTATCATCGCTTTGTTCGATGCGTTCGATCGTGCTTTTGCTGGCTTTTTGCCCAAGCCTATTAAGCACTTCTGCCACAGCTCTTGGACCGCCAACCTCGACTTTGTATGATGTAAGACTTTCAAGCTTGCCCTCAAGTACAGTTGAAACACGCTTAATTACCGATGGGCTAATATCACCAAGATTTGCCATTCTAATAACGACTTCGCTTCTTAGCTCATCTGAGAAAAAGCTAAGCGTTTCAGCAGCGCTCGTTGAGTCCATGTGAGCTAGTATTAGCGCGATGGTTTGAGGGTGCTCTTTTATGATAAAGTCTGCAAGCTGTTGTGGTTTTATCTTATCAAGATAGCCAAAGCTTTTTGAGTTTTCCATGCTTTTTGCAAGCTTGTCTAAAATTTTCTGAGCAGCCTCTGGACCAAATGTGCGGTAAAGAATTTCTTTTGCGTACTCTAAACCACCACTTCTCATATATTGATTTGACTGCATTAATGCGTAAAATTCTTCTAGCACGGCACTTGCAACTTGTTTGTCTATGTTTTTTGCGGTTGCGATATAGCCTGAAATTTCAGTGATGACATCAACATCCATGTGAGAAAATATAAGAGCAGTTGCCTCTTCGCCAAGCTGAATCAGCAAAATAGCAATCTTTTCAGGCATCGATAGATCATCATAAATCATTTTTTGCTTGTCATTTAGCTTTATTGACATCAAATTTCCTTACGCATATTAAAGTCGCTGTCATTTTTTACCATATCTTGAAGTAGCATTGCTATCTCTTCATTTCTCTCTGTGATGACCGCTCTCATTTTCTCAAGTAAAACATCGTATTTTAGTTCATCTTCATTAAACTCGCCACTAAGTCCTAGTTGCTCTTCGACCTTTTTGCGAGCAGCTTTAAATTTCTCAAGCGTATCTTCAGCATCTACCTCAATATCTTCAAGACCATCTTGAACTTGCTCCTCTTCTTCTTTTGTCTCTTCAAGCATCTTTTGCATAAATGGCACAATGACTTTTTTGTAGAAGATGTAGAGCAACAATGCTGCAAAAATATATTTTAGTAGCGGCATAAATGGCACTACATAGTTATTCACAAAGCCATCCATCTTCTCGCTAGTGCTTATATCTTTGCCGGTTTTAAACTCAAAGTTATCCAAGCTTACTTCATCGCCTCTATTTTGGTTATAGCCGATTGATTGTTTGATTAAATTTGTGATTGATTCTCTTTGCTCTTTAGAAAGTGGAGTAAATTCTACCTCACCAGTTGGCTTGCCGTCACTATCTTTTTTACTTTGATAAAGTCCGTCTATAACGACAGCTGCACTCACTCTATTTATGCTAGCAAACTGTCCTTTAATGCTTGTTACTTTCTTTGAAATTTCATAGTTTGTCTGCTGTGAGCTTTTGTTGTACTGCTCTTTTAAAGTGCTGTCATCTAGCCCTTGAACAGGGCCTATGTTGCTAACCGCACCTGGTACGCCGCCCACTTCATTTGGAGCTGAGCCTTGGCGCTTTTCTTCGATATTGCTCTCACTTCTAACGACGTTATTTGGGTCATAAACTTCACTTTTTGTATCTTTTTTGTCAAAGTCAAAGTCGATATTTACCTTTGCTACGACCTTGTCCGCACCGCCCACGATAGGAGCTAGCACATTTACGATCTTTTGCTCGTAATTATTTTCAAACTCGCGCTTATAGCGGATCTGCTGAGCTATAGCATCACTATCAAACTCACCATCTTCATCGCCAAGTGCGACGCCGTCTTGATTTACGATCTTTACATTTTCTGTGCTCAAGTTTGTAACAGAGGCAGCGACAAGATTTTTAATACCAAAAATTTGTTTCGCATTTAGGCTAACGCCTGGCTTTAGCTCAACCACGATAGAAGCTGTTGGAAGTGCTTGTCTTTCAGTGAAAACACTCTCTTTTGGAATGGCTATTCTTACGGTTGCTTTTTGGATAGATGAGAGGCTCTCGATCGTTCTGGCTAGTTCGCCCTCAAGCGCTCTTTGAAATTTTACTCTCTGCTCGGCATCAGTCGCACCAAATTCTTGCTTATCAAAAATTTCAAAGCCGATTTTGCTCTCTTTTGGTATTCCAAGCGTTGCAACAGCGATACGCTCTTTATAGACATCGCTCGTTGGCACAAGAATAGTACCTTCGTTTGCTAATTTATATTTAATGCCATCTTTGTTTAGCTGATCAAGTATTAAGGCAGAATCGTTTGGACTAATGTTTTCAAAAAGGACGCTGTAGCCTGCAAAATTTTCATTTTTGCTTTTATAAAGTGTTAAAAATACCAAAAATGCCACGACCAAGACGATCGAGCTAGCTGCAACGATTTTTTGCTTTAATGAAAGCTTTTGATAAATTTGACTTATTTGATGAAGTAATGCTTTAAAATCCATATTCCTACTTTAAAATTTGCTTTAATTCTTCAAAAACTCTATCATTTTGCCAGCTAAGGCCGATGGTGATTCTCACCGCATTTAAGGCGTAGCTTTTTAGATCTCGCAAAATTATACCCTTTTTTAGCATCTTTTCGCATATCTGGCTTGATTTTGGCTCGTTAAATTTAAAAGTTATGAAATTCGTATAGCTTGGGATAAATTCTATGCCATTTTGCTTTGCAAATTCTTCATATCTCTTCATTTGCTCGAAGTTATTTTGCATGGCTTGCTGCACAAACTCATCATCCCCAAGTGCTACTATCGCAGCTCTTAAGCTTGGAGTTGTGATGTTAAACGGAGCTCTTAGTTTTGAAAGAGCGCCTATAATCTCTTCATTTGCTACGCCGTATCCCACGCGCATACCACCAAGTGCGTAGGCCTTTGAGAAAGTGCCAAGATAGATGGCATTTTTAAATTTCACCACCTCGCTTGGCTTTATCTCTTTTTTACTATCTTTAAATTTTGCAAATTCGTTGTAAGCACAATCAAGCACAACAAGCGTATTTTCATCAACGCTTGTTATAAATTTAAAAACCTCATCCGCGTCCAAACACTCGCCTAATGGGTTATTCGGCAAGCAAAGAAAGATGACAGAAATTTCATCTTTATGCGCATTATAAATTTCTAAAAACTCGTTCAAATTATGCTCCACACTCTTTGTGCGGTAAATTTTAGCTCCAGTTTGTTTTGCATAAATTTCATACATCGCAAATGTCACGCCAGCCATCAAAACGCCACTTTGCTTGTTTGCCTTTGCGTGAAGCGCGTATTCTATGATCTGGTCACTTCCAGAGCCAATGATTAGATTTTTGCTAGTTACGCCAAATTTCTTAGCCAGTCCTTCTTTTAGCTCAAAGTAGCTATCGTCTGGATAGAGATGCGCTTTTTTAGCGACCTCTTTTAGAGCCTCTTCTACGCGTTTGCTCGTGCCAAAAGGGTTTTCGTTGCTAGCTAGCTTTATCACATCTTTTGCCTCGATGCCAAACTCTCTAACTACAAGCTCTATCGGCTTTCCAGCCTCGTAATTAACTAAATCATCTAAAAAATCATTAAACTTCATTACTCTTCTCCGTTTAAATAACTCCCTAACCAGCTTATCTCAGCACCGCTCTCTTTTGCTAATTCAAAGGCATTTTGTACCTTCTCATCGTCGATATGCCCTTCAAAATCAAGATAAAACATTGATTTAAACTCGCGTTGTTTTATAGGGCGTGACTCAAGTTTTGTGATATTGATATTTTCATTTTTAAAGATAGAAAGCAGATCAGCAAGGCGTCCTGGACTGTGGTCAGTCTTTGCAAGGATTGAAGTTTTTGAGTTCTCAACTCTTGCATTTTTAAAATCGCTTAAAATCAAAAATCTCGTTCTATTTGCCATATTGTCTTCAATCGTCTCATAAACTATCGGCACATTATAAATCTTAGCTGCGATCTTTGAGCAAATGGCGGCTGAATTTCTATCCATTGATGCCATATATGCAGCTGCTGCGGTTGATTTTGCTGGAACAAATTCAATTTCGTTTAGCATATGATCTTCTAAAAATTTACGGCATTGATTATACCCTTGCGGATGTGAATAAATTCGCTTTATCTCTTTTAAATTTTCATTTATGCTAACAAAGCTATGATGGATATCCACATAAAGCTCAGCAACTATTTTTATATCACTAAATTTACTCAAACAATCAAGCGTAGCGCCAACAGCGCCTTCGGTATTGTTTTCAATAGGCACAACGCCGTATTTTGCCTCTTTTTGAGCTAATTTTGTAAAAACTGCCTCGATGGTCGCAAGTGGTAAATATGAACTCATCGCACCAAATCTACTCTGAGCCGCCTGATGCGTGTAAGTGCCTTCAGGCCCTAGATATACGATCTTTTGAGGCATTTCTAAATTCCTACTCACAGCAAAAATTTCAAGATAAATGGCCTCGATCGCAGCTTTATTTAAAGCCTTATCTTTACTAAGGCTAGTTAAGCGGTTTATGATAGCTCGCTCTCGCTCAGGACGATATATAGGCGTTCCGCTAGTTTGTTTTAGCTTGCCGATTTGCTCAACTAAAATCATCCTTTCATTTAGTTTATTTAAGATGAGATCATCGATCGCATCGATCTCTTTTCTAAGCTCATTTAGCTCTTGCATCAGCGCTCTCCAAAAATTCTCTCTCAAGTGCCACGACATCTTCGAAGCTCTCACGTCTTCTTATCAGCCTATCTTTGCCATCAAGCACGCAAACTTCAGCGGCTCTGTTTCTTGTGTTGTAGTTTGAACTCATACTAAAACCGTAAGCTCCAGCACCTTTTACCACGATGATATCGCCACTATCGCACTCTGGCAGCTCTATATCTTTTGCTAAAAAGTCGCCACTTTCACAAACTGGACCAACCACATCGCATGGGCCTAAATTTTTATCTTTGCCACAAACAAAAATTTCATGGTGAGCACCATAAAGGCTTGGTCTAATAAGATCATTCATCGCGCCATCAGTGATGACAAATCTCTTTTTGCCATTAAATTTTTCATATAAAACGCTTGCGACAAAGTAGCCAGCATTACCTACGATAAAGCGCCCTGGCTCGCAAACGATAGTTGCGTCTTGACCCTTTAGTGCGCCCAAAATTCCTTGTGCATAGTCATATAAATTTATCTCTTTTTCATCGTTATAGATGATGCCAAGTCCGCCACCAACATCAAAAAATTTGATATCAATCTCAAGTGCTCTTAGCTCTCTTAAAAGCTCGCTAACGATATTTGCAGCGTCTATTATCGGGCTTAGCGAAGTTAGTTGCGAGCCGATATGAAAATGTATACCAGTTGGTTCAAGAGAGTCTGAAGCTTTAGCGTGGATGTACATTCTTTTGGCTATTTCAGCATCAACGCCAAATTTATTTTCATTTAGCCCTGTCGAGATATATGGGTGAGTTTTTGCATCAACACCTGGATTTACTCTAATGCTAATTCTTGCCTTTAAGTTTAGCCCTTTTGCGATCTCCTCAAGCCTTAAAAGTTCAGCAAAACTCTCAACATTTATGAGTAAAATTTCATTTTTTAAAGCCTCTTTTAACTCTTCATCGCTCTTGCCAACACCGCTAAAAATGATCTGATATCTCTTTGCGCCTGCTAAAAGTGCTCTTTTTACTTCGCCGATGCTAACACAGTCAAATCCGGCTCCAAGGTCGGCTAGAAATTTCAAAACACTTAGATTTGAGTTTGCTTTTACCGCATAACAAATGAGAGATTTTCTAGCAAAAAATGCATTCTTTAGTGCTTCATAGCGGTTTTTTATGTGGTTAAAATCATAAATGTAAAGTGGGGTTTTGTATCTACGTGCAAGCTCTTTAAAATCCATAAAATAGCCTTTATTAAAATGGCTTGATTTTACAAAAAGCTTGCCAAAATTTGGCTTAACGATGCGATTTTATGAGATAAATGGCGTATGCAAAAAGTAAAATAACTGGCAAAACTATGCCAATCTCTGGCAAGATCACAGAAGTTTGTGCAAATTTTGCAAGAATAAAGAGCAATCCCCAAACGACAAGAGTTATCACAACAAAGATAAAAGTCGAAAGTGCAAGATTAAAAAATCTACCAGTTACAGGCAAATGATAGTAAAAAATGAGCAATAAAAATGGTGCAAAAAATGGAGCGATAGCAAGGTTGTAAAAAGCTGTTTTTGCGCTATCAAGGCCGATGCCTTCATTTTTAAATGTCTTTATAAAATTTATCGCATCTGGGATATTAAATTTTGAGTTTTCAACGCTAACAGCGCTTTCAATACTCTTTGGCTTAAAGCCTTTTAGTGCATCTAAGTTCTCGCTTTGTATTTTATTAAAACCAGCCTCACCAAGCTCTAAAATTTGAGGCAAAAGAGTTTGATTAGCATCTTTTAAAATCCACTCATTGTCTTTAAAATTAGCGTGATTTGCAAATGTAGTTGAGAGTAAATTTGTGCCATTTATCTCAAAAATTCTAACATCATTTGCTATTTGATTAACAGAATTTAGCTCCTTTATGTAGATAAATTTGCCTTCAAATTTTAAAAATGAATCATTTGTGCTTTTTGAGAAAGCCGTATTTTTAGCGATACTTTTTTGATAGTCGTGCGCATAGGCAAATGGAGTAAAATTTAAGCCAACATAAAAAATAGTTACAAAAAGTGCAATAAAAAATGGTGGAAAAATTAAGCTATTTTTACTAATACCAAGCGCATAAAAACTGATTAGCTCATTTGATCTGACCATATTTACATGTAAAATTATTAGTGCAAAAATAAGCGAAAGTGGCAAAACATAACCAATAGCGCTAAGTGATGTAAGCCCAACATAAAGGAGCTGAAGGTTAGCAGATGGTGGCAGATCTTTTAAATTTGTAAGTAGATCAATGCCTACATAAAATAGTTCAAGTGCTAAAAATACGACAAGAAAAGATTTTATATAGACCCAGCCAACGTATCTGGCGTATAGTTTCATTTGATAAGACCTTTTTTTATCGTAAATTTTTGCGAAATTTCGTTGATGTCGCTCTTTAGTAGCTCACAAACTGCATTTTTTGTATAGGCTAAAATTTCATCTAAAGCCTTTTTCTCCTCATCACTAAACTCTCCAAGGACAAAATTTTTAGCATCACCAAGGTGCCCAATGCCAACACGCACCCTTTCGTAGTCGTTGCCTATTAATCCATCAATCGATTTTATGCCGTTATGCCCACCACTACTGCCACCTTTTTTAAATTTAACCGCACCAAAACTAAGATCAAGATCATCGTGTATTACGATTATTCTATCTGGTTTATAAAAATCTTTGACCACTTTTACACTTTGTCCTGAGAGGTTCATAAAAGTTGTTGGTTTTAGCAAGATAATGTCATTGAATTTAAAAACTTCGCCTTGGAATTTGGCTGAGCTAACATCTTTGTAATTTGAGTCTTTTAGGAGATCTATAAGCATAAAGCCTATATTATGCCTAGTATTTTCATATTTGGAGCCAGGATTTCCTAGCCCCGTTATTAGTGTCACAAAAGCCCTTTTTTATTTAGCTTTAATAACTCCAAGTACCGCAACACGGTCAGCGTCTACAATAGTAACGCCTTTAGGAGCTGTGATATCACGAACCAAAATAGTATCGTCGATGTCAAGTTTACTTACATCAACGTCAAATGAATTTGGCAAATTTTCAGCTGTGCATTTTACGCAAAGACGTCTTTTTGACTGGATCAAAACGCCCTTATTTTTAAGACCAATAGGTGTTCCAACTGGCTTAACTGGGATCATATATTTCGATAAAACGCCTGGAAGTGCTACTTTTAGATCTACGTGTTTAAGATCGCTTGTAACAACATCTCTTTGGTAATCAACAATAACGACATTATAAACTTTTCCGCCTACTTTTACATCAAAAGCAAGACTCTCTTTTTTGCGTGCTTCTTTAATAAAGTCATTTACTTTAAAAGCAGCTGCAACATTCTCTAATCCCTTGCCATAAATGTTGGCGATTAGATAACCATCTCTTCTCAAAGCCTTTGCAGACTTTTTACCGATACTCTCTCTAACGATTCCTTCTAACATCGTTTTCCTTTCATAAAAAATAGGTGCTGATTTTATCCAATGCTTTATAAATTTCACATAAAGCTTATTTAAGAATGATCACTTTCGCTATTTTTGTATTAGCTTGGACTTCTTTGTTTAAAGTGATTTCATAATATCATCAAATGCTGATACAAACTGCTTTAAACCATCGCTTAATAAATCTTTATAAACGACATTTATATCTATCTCATTATTTTTTATAATCTGGAAAAAGCTTGAGATATTTTCTTTACTAGGCACATTTTTTGCCTCTGCTTTTTCTTTTATAAATTCTTTTATCGTCTCTATTGGTGCTGTATTTATAGAATTTTTATACATTAGCTCTCTAACATAATAATCCCCTCTTAAACCGCTACCTTTTACGCCTGTGCTTGCAAAAAGAGTTCTTACATTTTCTAGTCCAAAATCTTCGATCAGGTGGTATATATTTGCAGCATTCATTATACCAATTTGTCCCGTTGGCAAGCTCTTTGCAGCCATAACCTCATCAAGCTTTCTATCAAATCTACTTACAAAAACGCTTATCACACCTTTTGGCATAGTAGTATCTATAAAGCGACTTGCGTAAGCCTTACTACCTTCTTTAAATGCTTCAAGACAGTTTTTAGCCTGATCTGGTGAAAATATAAGTGTAGCATTTACGCTAATTCCTCTTGCTATAAGCGCACTCATCGCCTCATAACCATCTTTTGTAGCTGGAATTTTTATCATAACATTTGGCATTGATATTAGATTATGAAGCCTGATACCTTCTTCTATCGTTGCAACTGTATCGTCACTTAAATTTGGATCAACCTCAATGCTTACAAAGCCATCATCGCCATTTGCATAATTTTTTAACATTTTACATGCGGCGATTTTTATATCTTGAGTAGCCAAAATTTCATAAAGATCTTTTGGGTGGCGTTTATTGCTAGTTTCTATTATCTTTTTATAAGCAGGTGACGAAAATGCTGTTTTAAAAATAGCTGGGTTACTTGTAGCGCCGTTTATAACATTATTTTCCAATAAAGAGTTAAATTCGCTTTGTAAAAAATTTCTCTCTATAAAATCACACCAAAGAGAGAATTTAGCTTCGTTGTCATACATTAATTTCTACCTTATAAATTTTAAAATTTCACGCAAGTCTTTAACATCAACACAATGTGTCGCTTCTTTTTTTAAGATATCTTTTGCACAAAATGCAATGCTAAGGTCGCACTTTCTAAACATCGATATGTCATTGGCCCCGTCCCCAACACACATTATCTCGTCCTTGCCTAAATTTAATAGTCCACATAAGCGGTCAATCATATCTCCCTTTGAACTACCAAACATCATTTCTCCGCCAACTTCACCACTTAAAATTCCATCTTTATGATGCAAGATATTTGCAAAATTTGCATCAAAATTAAGCTTTTTTTGCATTACATCGGTTGCATTATGAAATCCACCGCTAAAAACCACAACTTTGATACCTTTTTGCTTTAAAGCTTCTATTAGCTCGCCAGCTCCTGGCATTATGGGTAAATTTTTGCAAATTTCATTTACTTTTAAAAGTGGCAATCCTTTTAAAAATTTTACTCTTTTTGTAAGACTTTCAAAAAAATCAAGCTCACCGTTCATCGAACGCTTAGTTATGTTAGCTACTTCTTCACTAGCATTATTAGCGGCGGCGAGAATATCTATCGTCTCGCCGTCCATTATTGTAGAGTCAAAATCAAAAACACAAAGTTTTATCAAGCTATACCCTAAAAATCACGTTTTAAAAGGCTTTCGACCTTCAAGATCGTAAGGATATTTTGGTCGCGCTTACCGATACCATAAATCATGCCTTTGTCTTTTACTAAAGTCTCTGGTGGCGGATCGATCCTATTGCGGTCTATTCTAATAGCCTCCGTCAAGCGGTCTATCACAAAGCCAGCGATATTATCCGCATCTTTCATAACGATATATCTTGTGCTTGGGCTTTGTTTTGTGACATTTAGTGAAAAACGCTTACGCAAATCAATAAGCGGAATAACATTTCCACGTAGGTTAAATACGCCAAGAACATAATCAGGCACACTAGGAACACGTGTATATTCAATAGGCTTGATTATCTCTTGGATATTTAAAATAGGTATTGCGTACTCTTCCTCACCGACAACAAATCCTACTAGCTGAACTATATCCTCATTATTTTTTAACTCAGGACCATTTATTTGCTGTTTTTGTTTGCTTAAAACTTGATTTAGTTTATTGTTCATCCCTTACCCCTAAGCTAATTTTATATTCTTTCTAACGACATTTTCTAGGTACTCGGCTGAATATGGTTTTGTAATATACTCAGTCATTCCAACTTCTACGCCACGTAATCTATCTGTTTTTGAAGTCCTTGATGTAACAGCAATAAGTGGTAAATTTCTGTACTTAGAGTATTTTCTAATTTCGCCAGCCAGTGTATATCCATCCATTCTTGGCATCTCAATATCTATCAAAATCGCATCAAAGGAGTGCTCTCCGGATTTTACGATATTTAGTGCCTCAACACCGTTTGTGGCTTCTATTATTGTTACCCCGGTTGGCTCAAGCGCTTTTTGCATGATAGTTCTATCCATTTTTGAATCATCAACTATCAAGACTTTATAATCGCTTGGTTTTTCCTTTGCTTTTGTGCTATCTTCTATTTCGGCTCTAATATCTACCTTGATATCTTTTGCCATCTCCATCATAGCACCAACATCAATAATCAATGTCACACGGCCATCACCTCTAATAGTAGCACCAGCAATACCTGGGATATTTTGTAAATAATCACCCATTGATTTAATAACAATCTCTTCTTGTCCAACCAAAGTATCGACAATAATACCTAGTTTTGCTTCAGCAACACCGATTATTACGACATAAGTTTGATCTCCACCATCAAATGCCTTTTCAACACCAAATACATCAGAAAGTCTAACAAGAGATAAAACTTCATCTCTTAGCCTTAGTACATTTTTGCCATCGATCGTGTAGATATCATCAATAGGCACACGAACAGTTTCAAGAACACTAGCAAGTGGAATAGCGTAAAATTCTTCTTGCGTTCCAACAAGTAGCGACTGAATAATCGCAAGTGTGAGTGGAATTTTAAGCTTCATAACTGTGCCTTTTCCAACTTCACTTTCAATATCAATGATACCATTTAGCTTTTCAATATTTGTCTTAACAACGTCCATACCAACACCACGACCAGATACGTTTGTAACTTTTGCCGCAGTTGAAAATCCTGGTCTAAAGATAAGTCCAAATGCCTCTTTTTCACTCATCGCATCAGCTTCGCGCTCAGTGATGATGCCTTTTTCTATCGATTTAGATTTAAGCATGTCAGCATCTAGACCCTTACCATCATCAACTATCTCAACAACGATATGATTACCTTCATTGTAAGCTTTTAGCTGAACAAGACCTTTTTCAGGCTTGCCTGCGGCCTTTCTTGTCTCAGGATCCTCGATACCGTGATCGCATGAATTTCTGATGATGTGAACTAGTGGATCGCCGATCTCTTCTACGATTGACTTATCAAGCTCAGTCTCTTCACCTGAAATTTCAAGATCGATTTGCTTACCAAGGTCGCGGCTAAGATCGCGTATCATACGTGGGAATTTATTAAAGACTTTTGCTATTGGAAGCATTCTTGTCTTCATAACGGCAAGCTGAATATCAGTCGTTACCAAGCTTAGACTTGAGACTACTTGATTTAGCTCTTCAAGGAATTTCTCACCCTCATATCTCTCTTCCACGTCATCATAAATTTTTAATAAGCGGTTTTTACCAAGAACAAGCTCGCCTATTAGGTTCATTAAGTGGTCAAGTCTTTTTACTTCAACACGTATAGTTTGTTCCTGAGCCACTGCACCACTACTTGCTGCTGGGACCTTTTTATCTCCGTCTTTTTCCTTACTCTCTGCTTTTGCAGCTGGAGCTGAAGTACTACTTGCAGCTGGGGCTATCTCGCTAGGAGATTTTGGAGCTATACCTTTTGAAGCACGCCTTGCTTGATCCTCAGCTTTTCTAACCTTTAAGAGTCTTTCTATCTCAGCTTCAACTTCTGAATCACTTAGCTTTGAAAGCTCGGCATCGCTTATCTCTGGCGCTTCTTCAGCAGGCACGGTTGGCTCTGGCTCTTTTGCCGGCTCTGGTGTTGGCTCAGCTACTGGCGTGGCAGGAGCTTCAGGAGCTGCTACCGGAGCCTCACCTTCAGAAATTTGGGTAAGTCTTGCACAAATGTTTTTAATATCAATACCAGCAGCTGTATCATTTCCATGATCCCTAATGCTGCTTAACAAGCCTTTCATCATATCAACTGACTCAAGGACCACGTCCATAATGTCTGGAGTAATCTTTAGCTCGCCTTTTCTAGCTTTATTTAAAACATCCTCCATATGGTGAGTAAGCTCTGTTAGAACATCAAAATTTAAAAAACTTGAACTACCTTTTACTGTGTGAGCAACACGGAAAATTCTATTTAATAATTCCAAATCTTCAGGGTTTGACTCAAGCTCAACAAGGTCATGATCTATCTGCTCAATAAGTTCGAAAGCTTCTATTAAAAAGTCTTCCATTATTTCTTTCATATCATCCATGTTTCACCTCATTTTGCAGATTTAGAATGTGCTTCAATAACTTTTAGCACTTCTTGATAAAATATGCTTGCATCAAATTTTGTAAGATACGCCGCACCACCAGCTTCTTTGCTCTTGATTTCACTAAAATCATTACTCAATGAGGAGTTAAATACTATTGGCACTTCTTTAAATCTTTCATCATTTTTAAGAGTTGAAGCAAAGCGGTATCCATCCATCTGTGGCATTTCGATATCACTTAAGATAACTCTAAGCTCTCTTGATAAGTTGTCTCCGTATCTTTGATAAAGCTCTTCCATTCTCTCCAAACCCTCAACGCCGTTTTTAGCCTCAACTACGCTAAGTCCCATCTTCTCAAGTGCATCTTTTACTAGTTTTCTAGCAGTTGAGCTATCATCTAAAACTAAAGCAGCACCTTTTAATTTTTGATCGTCTGTTACATCAAATTCGATCTTTGGTGAGTAAATTCCAAGCTCTTCTACTATGCTTTCAAGATCAAGAATAAGTAAAACTTCATCATTTTCTATTCTTGTTACGCCTGTTATTTTGCCTTTATCTAAAGCGCCAGAACCTGAAGCAAAATTTGCAGGCTCAATATCTTTCCAGCTTATACGCCTAATCCTTTTTGCCTCATGGACGATAAAACCGATCAAAATACCACTAAACTCAGCAATAATAACACGTGGCTTTATAACTACGCCTTCGGTTGGCTCGATAATATTCATCCATCTTGCCAAATTTATGACAGGGATCACCACACCCCTTAAATCAAAAATTCCCTCGATATACTCAGGAACGCCAGGAAGCTCTGTAAGATTTGGCATCTTAATGATCTCCCGCACCTTTGCGACATTGACTCCGTATATTCCTTCATATACTTTGTTTTCGGTCTTTTTAAAGATACGAAAATCAACAAGTTCCATCTCGTTTGAGTCCGTTTTTAGTACGTTATCTCCAAACATCAATGTCCTTTCAAACTCATTTTGAGCAAATTTAATTTTTGCTGGGCGTATTCTACAACAAAATAACTTTGCTCACATGCAAAACAAGGTAGATTTATATAAAACTTATCGTAAATGTTAAATTTCTCGCCTTGATGATAGTGTCCCTCTATCACAATACCAGCCTCATATCCTTGCAAATGCTTGCCCATTAACTCCTTAAAATTAGGAATTTTATAGTCTAAATTTTTCTTAGTAAGTCTAGCTAGTATTGCTTTTGATATTTTAAAATGTAAAATTTTATCCAAAGCATTCATAAATTTTAAAAACCATCTTACACGTAAAAATCTAAGCGCATATTTATCTATAAAAGGTAAAAATATATCACCATGCGCGATCTGGACGCGCTCTTCATTGATCGTTTTAAAATTTGCTGGTTGATCGTAAATATCATAAACCCTAACGCTTTTATAGCGCAGCATCTCACGCCCATCCCAAATTTCTCTTGTTTTATTAAATAAATTTGAAAGTCTAAAATCGTGATTGCCCTCGAAGTAAAAAATTTCTACCTTTTGTGAAATTTTATTTATAAGGTTTAAGTGCTCAGAGTAAAATTCTATTGTGTATTCGCCCTCGCCCGTTAGAAAGTCAAACATATCACCTAACAAAAAAATTTGTGGCGGCTCTTTGATCTCACCATTATCAATGGCTCTTAAAAATTTTAAAAAACCATTTCGGTTTACGTTTTCATGGGCATCAGCTAAAAAGATTGCACCTTCTTTTATAACGGGGGCATATAGATATCTGCTCAAATTTTGCCTTAATTAAAAAATAGCAGAGCCAAAAAGCAGTTTCTAGCTCTTTGTCCCATCTTTTTAGTCAAATTTTATAGGCTTGTAGCAAATTTTTACGATCTCAACGTCGCTTCTGCCTTTTGGTAAATTTAGCACAACTTCATCACCCTCGGCCTTACCTAAAAGCTGCTTTGCAAGAGGTGAGTTTATCGAGATATAGCCTTTATCGATGTCGCTTTCGCTAATGCCAACTATCGTATATGTATGCTCTATTTCGGTTTCCTCGTCCATTATCGTCACACTTGAGCCAAACCTAACTCTATCGTGCTCATAGCTACTTGGATCGATCACTTCGGCATTTGCTAAAAGTGCGCTAAGCTCAGCGATCCTAGCGTCTATAAAGGCTTGCTTCTCTTTTGCAGCGTGATACTCAGCATTTTCTTTTAGATCGCCGTGGCTTCTTGCGATGTCGATCTCAGTTACTATTTGAGGGCGTTGCACCAGCCTTAGGTCTTTTAGCTCAGCTTCTATCTTCTCATATCCGTGCATTGTCATTGGTTCACTCATTTTTTACTCCATATTTTTTAAAATTTTTACTACATTTTTACTGCTGCCATACCCTAAATAAGTCCTTAATTCATCGCAACCTTTTAAAAATTTCTGCCTATCGCAGCACTCATAAGCTCTTAGCAAATTTTCAGCCGTTGCAAACTCTTGGATAAATTCCTCATGAAGTGGCTCTTTGCCCATGAAGTCAAACATTATATTTGCAAGTCCTGCATGCTTGATCTTTACAAATTTCCTAGCAATGAAAACGTCTATGGCTTTTGCCTTGTAAGCTAGCACAAATGGTGTGCCAATGAGCGCTGCTTCAAGTGTAGCCGTACCTGAGCAAACAAAGGCAAAGTTGCTCTCATACAAGGCTTCAGGCGTGTTTGAGATGACCTCAAAATCGCTCACGTCACCATAAATTTCACCCACTTTATCAAGTAAAAATGGTGGCACGACAAGTAGCCTTTTTGCTTCTATCTTTTTAGCAAGCTCTCTATAAACTGGCATCAGCCTTGAAATCTCTGACCTTCTTGATCCCGGCAAAAAAGCCACTTTGCCACTACTACTTAGGCTAGTTTTTTTAAGCTTTATCTCATCCATCAAAGGATGTCCCACGTATGTCGATCGGCTATAAAATTTAGAGTCAAATGGCAAAATCGAAGCTAGGTTGTCACAGTATCTCTCCACAACGCTCACTCTTTTTGGCTTCCACGCCCAAACTTGTGGCAAGATGTAGTATGTCACAGCTACTTTTGCGCCAGCCTCTTTTATCGCCTTTGCAAGTGGCAGATTAAATGCTGGGCTGTCGATTAGCAGCACTGCATCAGCCTCTTTTGCCATCTGGCTCATCACTTTTATCGCTTTTTTTGCTTTAAAAATGAGCGGCAAAACCTCGACAAAACCCATAGCTGAAAACTCGCTACTTTTCATATATGGCGTGCCAAGCTCTTCGCTAAAAATTCCCATTAGCTCAAATTCGCCCTCGAAATTTTTCAAAATTTCTTTTAAATGCAAATTTGCCGATGGCTCAAGAGCGGAGACTAAAATTTTCATTTACACACTTTCATCAGGTCTTTTTTTAGGGGCATTATACGCAAAAATTCTTTAAAATTTTAAGAAAGCTGTGATAAAATCCAAGCCTTTAAAGGATAAAATTTGAAAGAAATTTTGATAACAAATGACGATGGATTTGAGGCAACTGGCTTGCTTGCCTTAAAAGAAGCTTTAAGCGAGCTAGATGGCGTGAACGTCACGATCGTAGCTCCAAGCTCTGAAAAATCAGCCTGCGCTCACTCTTTGACACTCACAAGACCACTTAGGTTCATAAAACTTGATGATAATTTTTTTAAACTCGATGACGCAACGCCAAGTGACTGCGTCTATCTCGCACTTCACGCACTTTATAACAAAAAGCCAGATCTAGTGATAAGCGGCATAAATCACGGAGCAAATTTGGGTGAAGATATAACCTACTCTGGCACGTGCGGAGCGGCGATGGAGGGCGTTTTGCAAGGCATTAGAAGTATTGCCTTTTCGCAGTTTTATGCAAATAATTCATTAAATGAACTTGGCTTTGAGCTAGCAAAAGAGGTGGTGAAATTTATCGTATCAAAGGTGCTAGAGGGTGAAATTTCGCTAAATCAAAGAGAATTTCTAAATGTAAATATCCCAGCCGTAACTAGCAAAAATTTCAAAGGCTACTCCATCGTCCCAGCTGGCAAACGCACCTACGCCACGCATGCTACGCTTAATCGCAACCCAAGAGGTATCGAGTACTACTGGCTTGGAAATGCTGCGCTTGAATACGAAAAAGGCGAGCCAAGTGACATCAGCAAGGTAAATGAGGGCTTTGCCACGATAACGCCCATAAAACTAAATATGACTTCATATGAGAGCTTGGAGAGCCTAAAGGGGAAATTTGATGCAAAATGATAGATTTACAAGGATAAGATGGCTCTTTGGTGAGGATGGTTTTAGCAGGCTTCAAAGCGCAAAAGTGCTAGTTTGTGGAGCTGGTGGTGTGGGTGGAATGTGCGTAGATGCGCTTGCTAGAAGCGGGGTCGGAAGCATCACGCTGATCGACAAAGACATTTTTGACGTGACAAATCAAAACCGCCAAATTTACAGCGAAAACGTAGGCGGCGTAAAGGTGGAGGAGTTTGCCAAAATTTATCCTTGCATCACGCCTATGCAGACGCTGATCACGCCTGAGTTTGTCACTGGATTTGACTTTAGTAAATTTGACGTGGTGATCGATGCTATCGATGATATCACCGCCAAGATTGCCCTTGCAAACGCAGTAGATCCTAGCAAATTTATAGCCTCGATGGGTGGGGCAAAAAGGGTTGATCCAACCAAGATCAAGGTGGCCTGCGTTTGGAAAACTTCGGTCGATCCACTAGCTAGAAAATATAGATATGAGCTCAAAAAATCAGGCTTTAGCGGTAAATTTGACGTGGTCTTTTCAACAGAAGAGCCACTTTGCAAGCCACTTGGAAGCTTCATGGGCGTGACTGCTTGCTTTGGGCTAAATTTAGCTTCACTAGCTGTTAAAAAGATAGTTGGGCAGTAAGTCAAAAATTTACTCTCCAAGCAAAATTTTAAATTAAAGCTGGCATTTTTGGATATAAATTTAATAGCCAGCTCTACAAAATACGAATTTAACAATCCAAGATGAGAATCTAGCAAATTTTAAAATTTATAAGCGAGTAATTTCGGCTCTAAAATTTGAGATAAGCGGTAAGCAAAGCCAAGATTTTTAATCGAAACATTAACCCATAAGCCCTAAATCTTGGCTACAGCGTGGAAATCGCTTTTTTAGTAACAGGGGCTTATGGAAATTTTATAAAATCAAAAGAGAAAAACTAAACAAGACAAGGTAAATTCTCTTTGATTTTATGGAAGTATCATACAAATTTTAGTAGTCAATTCTTGCGAGTGAATGAAAGTTTTAAAATTTGCAAAGACGGCTTGATTAAATTTGCAATTTTTTATTCAAAAGGGAGGCAAGTGGACTTAATTTTACTTCTCAGGCTCGCAACTACGTGGCAGACACGAAGTCCATCCCCTTATCCCCCTCCTTGCCCCTTTTTTAATCCACCCCCTCGCACATTCAAGGGGCATGTGCTAGTACTTCGCACTGCATGCGGTCTAAACTCTATCAAATTTAAAATTTAAGAGTGAGCATATCACGCTTCTAAATTTAGTGGCGAATATTTATGAATCCTAAAATTAGTAAGTTGCTAAGGCAAATGAGTAAGATTTTAAAATTTGTAAAGATAGTAAAATCTATTTTTTTAAATAGAGACTTTGAATTTTAAAAATTTATATAGTTTTCGGATTAAATTCAAATCAGCCAGCTGCAAATTTAGCAGCCAGCTAAAATTTTAGTTTTTATGTATGCGAAGGTAGCTATTTAGTGCGCCAACATAGGCTTTTGCGCTTGCCATCATAGTATCTATGTCAAGTCCATGGCCTATTACAGCCGTTTTGCCCTCAAACTCGACCTTTACATCAACCTTTGCAAGTGCGTCTTTACCTTGGGAAACAGATGCCACTTTATAGTCTTTTAGTGTACCGCTAATGCCACTAATACGATCAACTACCTTAAATATCGCATCAGCGGTACCATTTCCTAGAGCTGAGTCGCTGATGATCTCATCATTGTGTTTTATGCTAATTGAAGCGCTTGCAAGGCTTCCGCCGCTACTTTGAAGAAGAGCCGTGATCTCATAAGCTTGTGGAATTTTTGTAATCTCTTCAGCTACAAGAGCTCTGATATCATCATCAAATATCTCTTTTTTCTTATCAGCTAGCTCTTTAAATTTTTCAAAAGCCTTATTAAGAGCATCGCTATCAAGGTCAAATCCAAGGCTAGCAAGCTTATCTTTAAACGCGTGGCGACCACTATGCTTACCTAAAACAAGAGAATTTTTCTCAAGGCCTATACTCTCAGCGCTAATTATCTCATAGGTCTCTTTATGTTTTAGCACGCCGTCTTGATGTATGCCACTCTCATGAGCAAATGCGTTTTTACCAACGATAGCTTTGTTTGGTTGAGGCTCAATGCCTATAATACTAGCAATCAGTCTTGAAGTTGGATAAATTTCTTTTGAGATAATGTCTGTATAAAGTGGAGCAAAGACGTCTTGGCGAGTTTTAATAGCCATCACGATCTCTTCAAGTGCAGCATTTCCAGCACGCTCACCTATGCCATTGATCGTACCTTCGACCTGCCTTGCGCCAGCTTTTATAGCCGCTAACGAGTTTGCCGTAGCCATGCCTAAGTCATTATGATTATGTACAGAGATTATCGCTCTATCGCCTACAAATTTTACTATTTCACTAATGCGAGCAGTTATCTCTTCAGGATATAAATAACCAACTGTATCAGGGATATTTAAAGTTCTTGCACCCGCATTTATGGCAGCATCACAAATTTCTTTTAAAAAGCTCATTTCACTTCTACAAGCGTCCTCGCAGCTAAACTCCACATCATCGCAAAAGGTTTTTGCGTATTTTATAGACTCGATTGCACGTTTTATTACTTCATCTGGGCTCATTTTTAGCTTGTACTCCATATGAATTGGGCTTGTCGCTATAAATGTATGAATTCTCTTATTTTTAGCTGGAGCCAATGCCTCGCCAGCTGCCTTAATATCACGCTCAACTGCGCGTGCAAGAGAGCAAACCTTGATATTTGAGGCTTGCTTTGCTATTTGATTTACCGCATCAAAGTCCCCTGGGCTTGCTGCTGCAAATCCAGCCTCCATAACATCCACACCAAGCCTTTCAAGCTGAAGTGCGATCTGTAATTTTTCAGCTGTATTCATCGATGCACCAGGGCTTTGCTCACCATCTCTTAAAGTCGTATCAAAGATTATAATTTTATTCTTATCCATTTTTGTCCTTTTTTTATTTTTATATTTAAATTTTAAATTTAATGAGTTAAATAAATAGAAATTTGCTACCTAAGTAGCAGCAGTAGAGAGTTTTTGATTTCGATTTTTGGTAAAAATTTACGTGATTTTATGACGCCATTTTCGCTCATTCGCTCTCCTTTTTTTTGGAATTTTTACTAAACATTATAGTGGCTCTTACTATACCATAAAGCATATAGACGCTCATAACCAAAGTCGCACTTTCAAATGGATATAGATAAAGCATCGAAAACGCAACTACAAGAGCTACTAAAATTCTTATCACATGGGTTTGTTTTAAATTTATTTTTTTAAAACTTGGATAGCGGATGTTGCTAACCATTAAAGCTGCCAGAGTAGCTTCAAGTAGCATCAAGCACCACTCAAATCCTTCTAAAAAAGTATAGTCGATATAAATTCCAACCCAAAGTACGCTCACAATAGCTGCTGATGGTATAGGAAGTCCGATAAAAACATTTGGCTCATATGTGCCAGTAGTGACATTAAAACGAGCAAGCCTAATAGCTCCAAAAACCACGAACATAGCAGCTATAAGTGCCCCAAATCTGCCAAAATTTTTACCAATAGTCAAATAAAATAAAATCGCTGGCGCTACACCAAAAGCAACAAGATCTGCAAGACTATCAAACTCTACCCCAAATTTGCTAGTTGTCTTTGTAAGTCTAGCCACACGTCCATCAAGTCCATCTAAAATAAGCGATAAGATGATATAAATAATGGCTTTAAAATAGTTACCTTGAATAGATGAAATAATGCTAATAACACCCAAAAAAGCACTAGCTGCTGTAAATAAATTTGGCAAGATATACATTAGTTGCATCTTTTGTATGTTATTCATCTCTTTTTCCCTCTTCAAAATATCCCAAAAGTGAAGCAGCCTTTACGCTTTCTCCAACGCTTACACATATCTTAGTATCTCTTGGCAAGTATAAAATCACCTCACCACTTCCTAAAAAACCAAATTTTCTAGATGCTTTTAGACTAGTAACATTTGAAATTTCTAAACTTCGACTGAAAGCTCCAGCTATAATTTTCATAACAAATTTTATATTTTCTTTTTCAAAGCGAATAATCGCTCTTTCATTTAAAAATTCTGAAATTTTCATAGCCTGGCATAAGAATAAGCCATGTCTTTTGCGTATTTCAGCTACTTTTACATCACTTACAGCCCTTAATGTACCAACATCAAAAAAAGATTTTTTTATGACGATCTTAGCTACTTCATTATTATCAAAATTTGAAGCACTGATCTCTTTTATCTTGCCATCAATCGGCGATAGTAAAGCCAATTTATCATCAGAAAATGGCTCTCTCTCAGGATCTCTGAAAAAATAAAGTCCCAAAAAAAGTAAAATAGCAAAAAGTAGTGGCAAGATCCCAAATAGCAAAGATAAAACAAATAAAATTAGAAAAAATAATATAAATTTATATCCTGCTTTCGCGATATAGCCACTCATTTTTATTCCTCTTTTTTACTCTTTTCGTCTTCTTCGGTCTCTACGAGTCTGCTCTCTAGATCATTTTCGATCTCATAGTTTTTAATGATCTCTCTAACTCTTTTTCCTTCGATCGTTTCTTCTTCATAAAGTGCTGATACCATATTTTCAATAGCACCTTTATAAATTTCAAGCAAACCAAGCACAGCTGTGTATCTTTCATGAAGAAGTGTTTTTACAAACTCATCAACCTTTTCAGCCATCTTATCACTGTAATCTTTGATGCTTTGACCGCCATTTAAAAACGTAGCACGTTGCTTTTCAAGCACCATAAGACCAGCAACATCGCTCATACCATACATACTAACCATAGCTTTTATGATATCGGTCGCGCGCTCTAGGTCGTTGCTAGCTCCAGTTGAAATTTCTTTAATAAATACCTCTTCAGCAGCTCTACCAGCCAAAAGCACATCTACTTCTGCTATCAGTTCATGCTTTTGCATCATAAATTTATTCTCTTCAGGTGTGTTTAGAGTATAGCCAAGTGCCGCAAGACCACGTGGTACGACTGAGACTTTTGTTACCCTTTTTGCACCTTTTGTTAGCTCAGCTATCAAGGCATGACCACACTCATGATAAGTGACGATCCTTTTTTCTTTTGGATTTACGCGGCGAGACTTTTTCTCAAGACCAGCAATCGATCTCTCAACGGCCTCCACAAGATCGGCCTGCTCGACAAAAGTCTTTGACTTACGTCCTGCAAGAAGTGCTGCCTCATTTATGATATTTTCAAGATCAGCACCAGCTAAACCAGTCGTAAGCCTTGCAATATCTTCGATATTTACATCCTTACCAATCTTTACATCTTTCATGTGAACTTTTAAAATGTCGCAGCGTCCTTTAAAATCAGGCTTATCAACAAGCACTTGCCTATCAAATCTACCTGGTCTTAAAAGCGCAGCATCCAAAACTTCAGGTCTATTTGTAGCAGCTATAACAATGACTGGCGACTTGTCCGCATCAAAGCCGTCCATCTCAGAAAGAAGCTGATTTAGCGTCTGCTCTCTCTCGTCATTGCCGCCCATCGGACCAGAATTTCTACTTTTACCGATCGCATCGATCTCATCTATAAAAACGATCGCTGGAGCCTCTTTTTTAGCATTTTCAAAAAGATCTCTAACCCTACTTGCGCCAACACCGACAAACATCTCTATAAAGCTTGATGCTGACATAGAGAAAAATGGAACACTAGCCTCGCCTGCAACTGCTCTTGCAAGAAGCGTTTTACCAGTACCTGGAGGGCCAACTAGTAAAATACCTTTTGGAATTTTTGCCCCAAGTCTTAGATATTTATCAGGACTTTTTAGATAATCAACTATCTCTTGAACCTCTTCTTTTGCCTCTTCGACACCTGCGACATCATCAAACTTAACTTTTGGTTTTTCAGAATTTATAAGTTTTTTTGCACTTCCTATGCCAAGTATGCCACCGCCAATATTCTTTTGCATACGACTAGCAATAAACATCCAAATGGCAAAAAATATAAATACTGGGATTATCCATGAAAATATAAGATCACCAAACCAGTTATTTTCGCTATAAACGCTATAAGTTATGCCATTTTGCTCAAGTATACCAATGAGCGTTGGATCATTTATACGTTTTGCAAGATAGATAGTTTTGTCACTACCTATGCCTTTTATGGTAGTTTCTGAGATAGCAACCTCATTTAGCTGCTTATTTTTTAACATATCTTTAAACTCAGAATAAGCTACCATTTTACTCTGGGCATTGCTATTTAGCCCAAAAGAGCCACCTAGTCCGTCTCCACTAAAGCTTCTAAAAGCTAAAACTATAACTATTGCAAAAATGGCAAAAATGAAAATAGGATTTTTATTAAAAAAACCGTTATTGTTGCCATTATTTTGGTTATTATTTTGGTTATTCATCTATTTCCTTATAAACAAAGCTGCTCCAATCGTTACTTTGTTTTATCTCAATTAGCTCCAAATCCTTAAACGTATCTTTAATCCTATCTTCGTATTTGTTTAAAATTCCTGACAATACCAAGTAGCCGCCTTTTTTAAGCGATTTTTTTAAGTCATTTGAGAGCATAAAAATGACATCAGCAATGATATTTGCTACGACAATGTCATATTTTTGCTCTAAATTCGCGATAGAGCCTGTCCAAATTTTATTAAATTTAACCTCATTTAACTCGGCGTTGCTAATTGAGCTTTGCGTGGCTTGCTCGTCTGTATCACAAGCATCGACCTTACAGCCAAGCTTTGCCAGGGCAATACTTAAAATTCCACTTCCGCAGCCCACGTCTAAAGTAGTATTGCCACTTTTTGCATATTTTTGTAAAAGCTGCAAGCAAGAATTTGTGCTTTCATGGTGCCCTGAGCCAAAGGCTAGAGCTGGGTCGATTATGATATTTGTTACGCCATTAAGTGGCTCTTCCCAGCTAGGTCTAACATAAATTTTATCAACCAAAATAGGCTTAACTGCCTTTTTATATTCACCTAGCCAGTCTTTATTTTCTTTTAAATTAAGAGAAATTTTTAAATCATTTGAAATTTTACGAACACTAGAGAGCCCTTTTGCATACTCTTCAATACCCCAAGCTATATCTTTTAGATCATACTCTTCCCTGATGATGATCTCGTGATCTAGCTCTTCAACACAGGTAACTCCAAAAGAGAAAACTAGCTCTAAAATTTCATCATAAAAATTTGATGTTTTTATGCTTAATTCGTAGAATTTATCTTTCATTAACCAAGAACGTCTTCAAGCTTCTCTTTTAAAACTTGTGGCGTAAAAGGTTTAACGATGTAGTTATTAACACCTGCTTTTAAAGCTGTTATAACTTCGGCTTTTCCGCCCTCTGTTGTTACCATTATGATAGGCATATCAACATACTTTTGCTCTGCTCTTACCTTTTTAACAAGCTCAAGACCATTCATCTCAGGCATATTCCAGTCAGTGATAAGAACTTCGATACCTTCGTTTTGAGTTAAGATATTCCAGGCCTCAAGACCGTGCTCAGCCTCAAGAATTTCTTGATGTCCTAACCTTTGCAAAGTATTTTTTATGATTCTTCTCATTGTTGAACTGTCATCTACAACCAAAATCTTCACATAATATCCTTTTAGTAAAAATTGCCCTATTCTAGCTAATTTAAATTTATAAAAGCTTTAACGATATCTAAGTAGTTTAAAGGCCTCTTTTAGGTCAAGCAACCCTTCATAGTAGGCTTTCCCAACTATTACGCCACTAATCTCATTTGTAGCTTTTAGCATCAAAATATCATTTATATCACTCACGCCACCACTTGCTATTGTCTCAAGCTTGCTATTTCTAGCTATTTGCAAGCTAAACTCAACATTGACTCCGCCAAGCATTCCATCTTTGTTAATATCGGTGCAAATCACAGCTTCTACACCCACATCTGCAAATTTTTTCGCAAGATCGACTGCTTTTATGTTTGAAACCTCGCCCCAGCCTTGCACTGCCACATAGCCATCTTTGGCATCTATGCCAACTACGACTCTGTAAATTCCAGCCATTTTTGCTGTAAATTCTGGATCACGAAGGGCAACTGAGCCAAGGATCACCCTGCTAACTCCAAGGTCCAAATAGCGCTTTATTCGCTCTTCATCTCTTATGCCGCCACCCACTTGGACGCTTAAATTTGTAGCCTTTGTAATTTTTTCAATTGTTTTAAAATTTATCGTCTCTCCAGCAAATGCACCGTCTAAATCAACCACATGAAGCCATTTTGCGCCATAATCTTCAAATTTCTTAGCAAGTTCACTTGGCTCGTTGCTATAAATTTTTGCACTTTGCATAAGACCTTTGCTAAGTCTAACTGCTTGTCCCTCTTTTAAATCAATAGCTGGAAAAATTTCCATCATAACCTCGCAAAATTCTCTAAAATTTTAAGTCCAGCTTCATGACTTTTTTCTGGATGAGGCTGAAAGCCAAATATATTTTCATGCCAAACCGCACTTGTAAATTCATATCCATAAGTCGTCTTTGCCAGTGCAAATTTATCATCACAAACCACATGATAGCTATGTACAAAATATAAATACTCAAGCTCTTTTAGTCCTAAATTTAATGGGCTATTTTGCTTAAATTCCAAAGCGTTCCAGCCAATGTGAGGTATCTTTAATGGTTTATCGAAATTAGCTTCATTAAATTTTACGACCTCGCCAGGCAAAAGAGAGAGTCCCTCATGCTCGCCAAACTCGAAGCTTCGCTCAAATAAAAGCTGCATACCAAGACAAATGCCAATAAAAGCTTTGCCACTTTTTACAGCCTCTTTTATTGCTTCATCCATGCCGTTATTTTTTAGCTTTGTCATCGCCTCACCAAAAGCTCCAACGCCTGGCAAAACAATGTGCGAATACTCCTTTAAATTTTCAGGCTTACTTACTAAGGCACATTTTTTGTCAAGAAAATCAAAAGCATTTATCACGCTTTTGATGTTTCCAGCTCCATAGTCAATTATCGCTATCATTGTTCTTTGCCTCTAATTAGCCTTTTAGATTTAGTGCATGATTAAACTCAGGCACGATCACCTTAAGAGCAGGTGCTACCTCGTCATCTTCAAGCTGCAAAAGCCCATTTATCTGTGAATTTAAAAGAGTTAGGTCGTATGGCTGTGAGTGCGTCACAAAGATCGATTCATACTTAGTTTGAACGTCATCTTTGTTGATAAGCAGCTCCTCATAAAGCTTCTCGCCAGGTCTAAGCCCTACAAATTCGATACCCAGATGCTCTTTGTTTGAAAGCAGAAGCATCTTTTTAGCAAGATCAACGATCTTGATTGGCTCGCCCATATCAAGCACAAAAAGCTCGCCACCTTCTGCAATAGAGGCAGCTTGAAGTACCAGCTGACACGCCTCAGATGTGAGCATAAAATATCTTGTAATCTCTGGGTGAGTAACACTTAGTGGCTTATTTGCAGCGATCTGTGCTTTAAATTTCGGTATAACAGAACCACTTGAACCAAGGACATTTCCAAAGCGCACGCAAACTATCTCACACACGCCAGCTTCATTTGAATTTAAAGCATAAAGCTCACAAACACGCTTAGTTGTTCCCATTATATTTGTTGGGCGTACGGCCTTGTCTGATGAGATCATAACAAATTTTTTAACGCCATATTTTTTTGAAAGATCGACAGCATTTTTTGTGCCAAGGATATTATTTTCGACAGCCGAGCGAGGATTTAGCTCGCAAAGTGGCACGTGCTTATATGCGGCGGCATGGATGACGATCTCAGGTTTAAAGTCAGCAAAAACCTCTTCAAAATCCTTTAAATTTGTGATATTTATAAGCTTGCTAATAGTTCTTTTATCTTTTGTATCTTCGCCTATTTTATAAAGATTAAACTCGCTGTGCTCAACCATTATAAGCTCACTTACACCATATTTCAAGCACTGCTTACAAATTTCGCTTCCTATACTACCGCCAGCTCCAGTAACAAGCACTCTTTTATCTTTTAAGAAATTTGAAATGGCTTCTGGATTAAGGTCTTTTGGCTTTCTAGCGAGCAAATCTTCGATCGAGATATCTTTGATCGGCTCATTTTCGATAAGCGAAAAGAGCTTCATATCTCTTATGCCATATCCAGTTAGCTCATCAACTAAAGCTTGAAGCTCGTCTTGATCAAGTGCTAGTGCGATGATAGCAGTCTTTGCGTCGTAGTCTTTTATAAGGCTTGGTATATCTTTTTTATCTTGAACTAAAAATCCATCACAATAAGTACCAACAAGATCACTTCTGCCATCTACCACGCCAACTGCGTAGTAGTCAAGATAGCCCTGCTTTAAGCCACGTAAGACGTGAAGCGCTTTTGACGTTGCGCCTATAACGATACAAGGCTCACCTTTGTGAGGTTTGTTTGAAAAGTCAAGCACCATGCGTTTTGAAATTCTTAAAAGCCCAACAAGTAAGCATGAAATAAGAAGATCAATGAAAATAACGCTTCTTGGATATGGATTTAAAAAATCTTGAATGATAAAAAAAATGATCGTAAATAAAACCGCTGAGCAAACGTGGGCAAGAAAAATTTTTCTTGCTTCATTTAATCCAAAAAACCTCCACGGCACCTTGTAAATTTTAAACATCCACATAAAAAATAGCTTAAATACGATCAAAAATCCAGCCGTTACAAAAAGCCCTTGCACGTAGATATCTGGGATGTCGGCGTTAAATCTTAAAAGATAAGCCGCATATATCGAAAAAATAAATATAAAAACATCGCCAAGAAGAAAAAATACGAGCCTTTTTAACTTTGTTGCATGAAACATTTAAGCATTTTCCTTGACTATTTTTATCACTCTTTCTTGTGTCTGCTCACTCATATCGCTGCCACTTGGCAAGCAAATTCCTCTTGAAAATAGATCTTCGCTATATCCATCGATAAAGCTTAACGCACCTTTAAATACAGGCTGTAAATGCATAGGCTTCCAAAGTGGGCGACTCTCGATGTTCTCATCAGCTAGTGCTTTTATAACTTTTAAATGTGTATCCTTTTTGGCAAAAACGCCGGTTGTGAGCCATCTGTTACCACGAGAATTTGGCAGTTCTGGCATAAATTCTAAAATATCGTCAAGCTCTTTTTCATAAATTTCAAAGACTTTTCTCTTTTGCTCGACTCTTTTTTCTAAAACTTCCATCTGTGCCACGCCAATAGCGCCTAGGACGTTGCTTAAGCGGTAGTTATAGCCATAGTCTTTGTGCTCGTAGTGAAGCAATGGCTCTCTTGCTTGCGTGCTGTAAAATCTAGCTTTTTCTACAAATTCCTTGTCACCAACTAGCATACCGCCACCTGAAGTGGTGATTATTTTATTGCCATTAAAACTATATGCGCCCATCACGCCAAATGTGCCAAGTGCCTTGCCGCCGTAAAATCCACCAAGTGCTTCAGCTGCATCTTCAACTAAAGCGATGCCCTCGTTTTGGCAAATTTCACAAATTTCTTTCATCTTTGAAGCTTGCCCGTAAAGATGAGTAACGACTAATGCCTTTGGCTTTTTAGGTAAATTTGAGATCGCTTTTTTTAGTAGCTTTGGGCTTAAATTCCAACTCTCATCGCAGTCTATGAATACTGGAGTTGCTTTTTCATAAAGTATAGGCGAGACTGAAGCCATGAAAGTAAAACTAGAAGCCAGCACAAAATCACCCTCTTTTACACCAAGGACACGAAGTGCTAGGTGAAGCGCCGCCGTTCCAGCGCTTAGTGCAAGAGCATCTTTTGCTCCGGTGTAGCTTTTTATACTTTCTTCAAATTTATTTACATACTCGCCAAGCGGCGCTATATAGTTGCTTTCAAAAACTTTTTTTATATATTCTTGCTCTTTTCCGCTCATATTTGGTGGAGATAAAAAAACTCTATCCATTTCATCCCTTTCGTGATTTTTTGGCGATTTTAGCACTTATTTTTAAATTTATATCTTAGCGCGCTCGCTCGCTGGCACGCCGTAAGCCTTTGTGTCATCTTTTATATCTCTAACGACCACGCTTCCAGCGCCGATGATGCAGTTTTTGCCAATACTTATGCCTTGAATGACGTTTGAGCCAATACCAACATGCGTAAATTCGCCCACGCTAACGTTTCCAGCAAGGGCTGAATTTGGGCTGATGTGAGCAAATTTACCTATCACGCACTCATGCTCTATCACCGCGCCAGAATTTATGATAGCACCCTCTTTTATGTGAGCTTTTGCGTTTATCACGGCATTTGGCATGACAACTACGCCTTTTTCTATCGCAGCACTTTCGCTCACAACCGCACTTTTATGGATCAAATTTACTATCTCAAAGCCAGCAGCCTCTACCTTTTGGCTGACCTTTTGCCTAGTTTTGTTTTCGCCAATGGCTATTATGATGTCAGCTTTTTCAAGCTCTGGGCTAAATTTACGCTCGCTAGCATCATCTAAAAAAACTATCTCATCATAGCCATTATCTCTAGCGATGTCAGCGACCACAAGACCGTGACCGCTTGCTCCGTAGATGTAAATTTTCTTAGTTTTTACCATTAAATTTCTCCGTCGTCGCCTGCCCCTCTTTGCTGACGCCACTTCGTTTTAGTACCTTTTCGATGGTCATTAAAGCGATCTTTACATCAAGCATAAAGCTTAAATTTTTAGCGTAATAGACGTCGTACTCAAATTTTTTCTCCCAGCTTATGGCGTTTCTGCCATTTACCTGCGCTAGCCCTGTGATACCTGGACGTACGTCATGGCGGTGCTTTTGTGTTTCGTTATAGATGGGCAGATACTCAACTAAAAGCGGCCTTGGTCCGATGAAGCTCATATCGCCTTTTAGCACATTAAAGAGCTGTGGCAACTCATCAAGGCTAAGCGAGCGGATAAGTTTGCCAAATCTACCAAGACGCTGCTCATCTGGCAAGAGCTCGCCATTTGCGTCACGCTCATCGCTCATCGTCTTAAATTTATAAATTTTAAAAATTTTCTCATTAAGACCTGGTCTTGCCTGCGTAAAAATGACATCACGACTTACCTTAAAATAGATAAAAATCGCCGTTGCTATAATGATAGGCGACGTTAAAATGAGTAAAAACAAAGCCCCCAAAATATCAATCACCCTCTTTAAAAAATTTCTATACATCTGTAAATTTCCTATAAATTTCTATATATCTTTTTGCGATTTGCTTCTCGTCAAACTCACTAACCGCCCAGTTTCTGCCGTTTTGTCCAAGTCTAGCACAAAGCGCCTCGTCATCAAGCAAAATTTTTATCTTTCCAGCAAGATCATTTACGTCTTTTACCTTGCATAAAAGTCCGTTATAGCCATCCTTTACTGCTTCATTGCAGCCTGTCACGTCACTTGCAACGACTGCTTTAGCCATACTCATCGCCTCTAAAACCGTTCTTGGAAAACCCTCTTTGTAGCTAGGAAGTGCTAGTAAGTAAGAAGTCTTTAAAAGCTGCGGGATATCGTTTCTAGCGCCAAGATAACGTACCTTGCCACCTTTTAAAAAGCTCTCATCTGCGGTTGATTTATTGCCACTAAAACCCTCGCCCACAAAGACAAATTCGCAGTTTTTGTAGCCATTTAAAATTTCAGCTGCCTCGTAAAATTCTCGAACACCCTTGTGCCACATCGCCCTTGCGATCATTAAAATGACTTTTTTATCGCCAAGATCAGCTGCCTGCGTGATAGCTGGATCAAATTTAGTAGTATCTACGCCGACACTTTTTATGCGGTAAACTTTACTTTTATCTATCAAATTACGAGAGATCATATAATCAGCATCCGAGTCGTTTACAAACACGCAAGCATCGGCCTTTGCAAAGGAAAATTTATAAAGGCTCTCCATGACAAAACGCACAGCCTTTGTCTTAAGATCATCATCAATATAAAAGCTACCAAGGCCTTCAACCAAATTTATCACGTGCTTTATGCCAGCGTTTTTAGCGGCAAACGTGCCAAAGACATTTGACTTGTGAGCGCCAGTTTGAAGCAGGTCTAAATCTAGCTCGCCCAAAATTTGAGATAATTTTTTAGAGTTATTTATAACAGTTAGCGGATTTAGGCTCGCCTTATCAAGCTCGTAGGTAACAGCGTGAAAGCTCTTTGCAAGCTCGCCTGTGAAGTCGCCCTTTGGAGCGATAGCAAAGACCTCGTGTCCCATATCTTTTAAAGCCTGCATAATAGGTCGTCTAAAAAAGTGTATGCTCATGTCAGCGTGGCTTAAAAACCCTATCCTTGCCATTTTTACCTCTTTAGCTTATAAATTTTTGCCGCCCCATCAAGTATGACTGGCTCAAAAATTTTTGGATCGTACCTTTCAAGCACAAAAAGCTGGATGTATGTGCTATTTAAAATACTTTCATCAAGGATGATAAACCTGCTGTAATCCCTCATAAAAATGACAGAAATATTTGAGCTTTCGTTATTTTTATACTCTTTGACATTTAGCTTGCCAGCCTCGTTATAATCAGTCTCTATGAAATATTTAAGAGGCAAGATATTGCCATCATAGATTAAATTTGTGACATCACTTGTGAGCGTAAATCCACCATTTAGCCTAATGCCATTTTCATTTTGCGAGATCGCTCTTGTGACGATAAAAAGGCCGTTGTTTAAATTTTTACCGCTTTTTAGATCGATCTTGCTAAACTGCAAAATGGTCGGAAAAATACCAAGCATCCTATCTGGCAAGTAGTAGTAAATATCCCTAGTCTTTGCTGGCAAGCTAAAATTTGCCTTTTTTATATCGCTAAAAAACTGATCGATGCTTGCATTTCTCTCTTTTAAAATTTGAGCCAAATTGCCATTAAATCGCTCTTTAAAATTTCGCTCTGTGTACTCAACATCAAGCCTTGCCATATTTGCCGAGCTCATCTCATCGCTTCCAAGCGCAAAACTCACGGCAAAATTTTCACGCCCAAGGTGCTTTCCGCCGTCAATGAGCGTCTTAACATCGCTGTAATATCTGATCGGATATCCATAGTCCCACCACGCAACCACGTAGTCCTCGCGTCCTGCGATACCTTTTAGCTTATTTAAAATTTCAACCTCTTTGTGTACAAAAACTGGCTCAGCCTTGTAACCATAGATATGAATGAGCGCTGGAGTAAGAGCAAGCATGGTTATAAAGGCTCTCGCAAGATTTAGTACCGCTCCTTTTAGCTTTAAATTTGAAAGTATAAACTCCACCAAATAGCCAAAGCCAAGCGCCATAATAGGCACAGCATAAATAGTAAATCTAAGGCCACTTTTAAATGCTAAAAAGCCAAGTGCAAGCATGCCAAGCGAGACGGCAAATGAGCGGTGTTTGTAGCAAAAAAGAGCAACGCCAGCAAGTGAGATCAAAAATGTGATGATATTTGCGCTGATCCTCTCGCAAAATAGCGTAAAATCAACGATGCTTGACTCTTGGATGGTTTGATTGACATTAAAAAAGTGAAAGCTCATGCCTCCAACTTCAGGCGCATCTCTAAAGACGTAAAATTTAAGCTGAAAAATAATCGGATTTAGTCCGCCACGAATTACAAAAACAATAAAAACAAATGCCAAAATACCAAGAGCAATTTTTAAATTTATCACCTCTTTTTTAAAAAGACAAAACGCATAAATAGCGACGATAGCGATAAATTTAAGCGTTAGATCAAGATTTGAAATGGCAAGTAAAAGCAGCGAAATTTCAAGGTAAAAAAGTGGATTTTTCCTATCAAAAATGAGCGTGTAAAGTAAAAATAGCCCAGTTAAAATGCTAATAAGCGAAAATGCGCTCGCATACCACCACATATAAATAAGCACGCTTAAAGGTGCGATTATTAGGCTCTTTGCGTCCTTTTTCTCAAGCACCCTAACAAGCCCCCAGACGACAAAGACGCTAAGTGGGATGATGAGCATATCAGTGTCGTAGTATCCTGCCATCGTGCGGTTGTAGTAACTATTTGCAACCACTGCAAGAAGCGCAGCGATGAAGCCAGCCATTTTTAGTTTGTATTCATTTGCGATCAGGATAACTGGCACAGCCACAAGCGATGAGAAAAATACGCTCATATAAATCATCACCGTCTCAAGCTTAACGCCTAGAAATTTCACGATCCAGTAAGTAAGTGTGGAAAGCGGATAGCCGTAGTAGCTAAGGTCATTTTCTTGGTGAAAGCCAGCCAGCATATCCCTTGTGCCCTCGGCAAATGCGTAGCCGTCGTTTGTGCTGATCATTAGCTCGTTGTTCCAGAAAAAGACTGGATACTCGCTCGCCCAAAAGACCCAGTAAAGCCTGCAAACCATGCCAAAGAGGACTGCGACAAATATCATCAAGTATAAAGAGTAATTTTTAAAAAATAAATTTCTATTCATTAGGATTTTCCAAAAAATTTATAAGCTCGCTCGCTATATTTTCACTATCAAAAAATTTAGCCCGATTATACGCAACCTTTTCAAAATTTTGCCTTATTTTAGGCGCATTAAGCACCTTTATCATCGCCTCTTTCATCGCATTTTCATCATCAACAGGCACCAAAATGCCAAACTCGCTCTCGCCCAAAAGCTCCTTTGCACCACTCTTATGCTCGGTCGAAATAATTGTTTTTTCGCATGCTAGTGCTTCAAGCAGGACATTTGAAAAGCCCTCAAAACGCGATGCACAAAGCAAGCAAGAGGCGTTTTTTATATGCCTAAATGGGTTTTTATCAGTGCCAAGAAGCTTTACTCGATCACTAACGCCAAATTTATCTATCAAATTTTGTAGCTCATCTTTTAAAGGCCCTTTGCCAAGGATGCCAAGCGTGGCGCGAGGGTCGTTGATAGAAGCTATTATTTTTATTAGTATGGCTTGATTTTTACCGCTATCAAGGCGGCCTATGTTTATGAAAAATGGCTTAAAGTCGCTCTCAAGTGGCTCATCTTTTAGCAAATTTATAGTTTTTAGATCAAGGGCGTTATAAAGCACCTTTGTCTTTGCCTCGCTCATACCAAAATTTCGCACCAGATCCTCTTTATTGCCAGCTGCATTTGCGAGGATTAGATCAGCTTTTTTATAAAGATGAATGAGTAAAAATTTATTAACCCTGCCGCTTAGATCGTTTTTATATAGGATCGACGGACAGCTTCGCTCACTGATAACTAACCTAGCCTTTAGCCCTAAAATCCTAGCAACCCCAGCAATATAACAAGGGCGGTTCATCAGCACAAACTGCGTGTCGATGTTTAAGCTTTGACAAAGATTTTTATACTTAAAGGCAAGCATTGGCATCGCTAAAAAGAGCCTTGCGAGCTTCTTTAGTCCGCTCTCGTAAGGATCGCTATTTTCTATAAAGTGGATCTGCACCTCGCTTGGGATCTCGTAGGCGATGACCTTACTCATTAAGATGAGATGAACTTCATAGCGTTTAACCAAAAATGGCAGTAAATTTGCCACATTTCGCTCAGCCCCACCAGGTCCCATAGAGTATAAAAAAACGGCTAATTTTTTCACTTGCTAACAACCTTTTTTATAAATTCTCGCCACTGCTTGATGATATTTTCTTTGCTAAATAAATTTGCATTTTTACTGGCGTTTTTTGCTAGTTTTTGTCTTAAATTTTCATCTTTTAAAAGCATCTCAAGCTTATCTTTTAGATCATCTGTGTCGCCATTTTTAAAGATGAGCCCGTCCACGCCGTCATTTATAAGCTCCCTTGCACCCACGGTGTCGCTACTTAGCCTAGCGCAACCAAAAGCGCCTGATTCTATTAATACGTTTGAAAGCCCCTCGCTTTGTGAGCAAAGAGTAAAAATTTTTGCCTCGCTGTAAAGCTTACTAACATCACTCATGTGACCTAGAAATTTGACATTAAGCCCTAAATTTGAGGCCATCTCTTTTAGCTGCGCCTCTTGCCTGCCGCTGCCTGCGATCTTTATCTCCCAGCCATCAAGCAAGCTCTTATCTACCTTACTAAGCGCCTCAAAATAGATATCATAGCCCTTTACCGCCTCCAGCCTTGCCACGCTTAAGATGACGTTTTGCTTCTCGCAAATTTCAGGCACGTCGATAAAAAGTGGATTATGTATGACCTCGCGATTTTTGGCAAATTTATAGTAGTCGTAGTCGCTTTTACTTAGCACGCTTAAACCATCTACAAATTTATACGAAAAGTCACGCATAGCGCTTGTGATTTTGCTTTTTAAGTAGCTATGCTCGTGGTGCTCGGTTGCTATTAGTTTGCTCTTTAGCCCCAAATTTGCCAGCACGCAAGCGACATTTGTCCAGTCGATAAAGCTCATTATGAGATCAGCCCTTTGCTCCTTAAAAAGCGCTCTAAGAGCCAAAATTTTCTTAAATTTCAAGGCCAGCCCAGAGCCACTCACATTAAGGTTTATGATCTTTATCTTTTCACTAAATTTATAAAGTCCAAGATCCTCTTCAAGCAGGGCGATAGTGATCTCATTGTCCTTACAAAACTCATTTGCAAGCACGTTTAGCACGCGCTCAGCCCCACCGTTTCTAAGTGCGGCGATGACAAAAAGAATTTTCACTTCACACCTCCAAGCCTTAAAAGCTCCAGCCATTTTTTATAAATTTGCTCCACGCTAAACTCATCAAGTCTAGCTCTTGCGTTTTTGGCAAATTCGCCCATTTTTGCCTCATCTTGCATCATTTTTGCAAGCTTCTCACTCATCTGCCTATCGTCATTTACCTCGCAAAGCAAGCCATCAAAGCCATCTTTTATAAGCTCTTTTGCCCCGCTAGTTCTTGTCGCAACCCTCACGCAATCATAGTTTATCGCCTCTATCAAGGTGTTGCCAAGACCCTCGAAATTTGAGCAAGAGATCAGCACCTTTGCCCTTTTATAAAGTGAGGCGATGTCGCTAACGTTGCCTAAGAATTCGACATCAGCGTCTAAATTTTTGGCTAAATTTTCTAAATTTGCCCTCTCGCCACCATCTCCAGCAACGGCAAATTTATAGCTACTTTGCTTTAAGTTTGCAGCCACTCTTACAAACATTTCGCAGTTTTTTATCTTATTTAGTCTGCCAACAAAGATGATTAAATTTTCTTTATCAAAGCTCTCACTGCGCACCTCCTCAAAGAGTGGGTTGTAAATTTTCATCACATTTTTACAAAATTTCGAGTAGTGGCCAAGATCCTCGTCGCTTAAGACGCTAAGTGCATTTGCAAATGGGTAGCTAAGGCGTCTTAACACCTTAAAAATGGCTCTTTTTGGCGCAAGGTAGTTTGTGTGCTCACTTATTATAATAGGCGTTTTTAGCCCAGCTGAACTAAAGAGCACCAGGGTATTTACAGCGTCTAAAAAGGATATCACTGCGTCAAATTTACCTTCTCTTATGAGCGCTCTTAAAGCAAGCACCTTTAAAACTCTCTTTTTTAAATTTCCAATCAAGCCAAGCTCATCAGCCCCAACGCCTAAATTTATGAGTTTCACGCCACTTGCCAGCTCGTAAAATGGCTCGTCCTTGTCAAATTTAACAAGGCTTACATCATGATCCATGCTAAATCTTGATGCGATCACCGCACAGACTCGCTCCGCACCGCCACTTCTAAGCGTTGATGTGACAAATAAAACCTTCATACGCCAAACCTTTGCTTTATCTTTACACGTAGCTTTGAAAGCGCTGGTAAAATGCCACTTGGAAGCAGGCTAAGTAGCAAAAAAATAAACGCCTCTTTACTAAATTTAATGCTAAGACTTTTAAAGATACATCTTAGCATCAGACCATATTCGCCTGCTATTTTGGCGTAGTAAGCGGCGTTTTTATACTGCATAGCTAGAAATTTTGGCTCATTTTTGATAGCGATGTCGTAGTGCAAGTTTGCTGTTTTGATGTAAGCGTTTGCCACATTTAGCGCGTGTTTGCCGGCATTTAGCGTAGCACTATCGCTTCTTGCGATGCGGTAGATGTAAAGTGGCTTTTTAAGATAGAAGACACTTTTTTCAAAAAAACAGATGTAAAGCTCATTTTCGCCACCAAAACTGCTCTCATCAAACCTAAAATCATCTATAAATTCACGTGAAAAAAGCTTAAAATACTCGCCATTTATCCGCCCGCAGTGATAATCCACCTTGCTCATCGCCCCACTCTTATTATACGGGCTTCTACCAGCCATCACCTCAGTCATCACGCCATTTTTTTCGCAGATAGCGTCCGCAAAAACACACGAATACTCGCCACTTTTTAAAATTTCATAGCACTCAGCAATCGCCTCTGGCAAAAGCTCATCATCATCATCAAGCAAGCAGATAAACTCGCCTGTAGCATTATCAAAGCCATTATTTTTGTTGCCATTTGGACTCTTGTTATGGGCTGTGTTTTTTACAAATTTGATCCTTGCGTCGTTAAAACTATTGCAAATTTCACTCGCACTCTCGTCATCTCCGTCATCTGTAACAATGATCTCTAAGTTTTCATAGCTTTGAGATAGAGCGCTTTTTAGAGCCTTCTTTAAAAGCTCAGGGCGCTTGTAGGTTGCGGTTACGATACTGACTAATGGCTCACTCATCTAGTCCCTTTTAAAAATTCTCTCATAACCTTGAAGCTTTTCAAGCCTTGAGAAAAGTATAAATTTAAATGTTTTAATATAGGCCTTTAAATTTGCGCTATATCCTCTCTCAAGACGCTCTCCCTCGATGTTTGAGCCACTTAGATCTGTTGGATGCGAAAAGAGATCGCAAAAATACATCTGCATATCATTAACGCCTAGCAAATAGTCCCAAACATCAGTCGTGCAAAGCGCACGTTTATGAATTTCGAGCAAATTTTTAGTACTTTTTTTAGTTAGCACATAAGCCCCTGCTCTATAAATGCTTGACATTGAGTGCTTTGAGACCCGCCAAAGTGGCTTACTTAGGCTAGTATCCACCTTTTTACCAAAGGCACTAAACCTGCCCTCTAGCCCATCTTGCATGCCACATATTAGCACGCTACTTTCAGGCATCTTACTAGCTGCCAAAAATGCCTCTTTTATCGCCTGATCACCCCCTATCACATCATCTTCAAAGATAAGGGCAAATTTAGCCTCACTTGCCAAAAACGCCTCGTAGGCTTTGATGTGCGAGAGCGAACAGCCAACCTCTGCTGGGCTTAAAACTTTGCCATAAGCCTTAAATGATGGCGAAATGATCTTATAGTATTCCCTTGCACTTAGCTCCCTGCCATCGACTGCGTCTATTAGCTTAAAGCTATCATAAGAGCTAAATTTTTGCTGCAAAAGCTCGCGCCTTTTGGTATCTTTTGCCAAAGAGATCAGGTAAATTTCATTCATTTAAGACCTTTTAAATTTTTTTAAAATTTTACGCCAGACTATGCTTCGCTCGAAGGCATTAAAAAACAAAAAATATCCCAAAACATAAGCTGCGCCGGCGTATATCGCAGCAAAGATAGTAAATTTTAGCCAGTTATCTAAACTCACAAAGTCCTTGCAGGCAAACATCATAAGCACGCAGAGCGCAAAAACGACTAAATTTTTAAAATAAACCCCATAAAATGTGGTGAGCTTCACCTCTAAATTTAAAGCGGCATTTATGAGATCAAAGCCGAGAATTCTTATGCTATAAAAAATGGCTGCGACGATGACGATACCATAAACGCCGTAGTCACTAAATTTAAGCAGTGCGATCTGCGCTATGATCGTGCTAACTCCAAGGATAGTGTTGGCAATGGCTGGTCGGCGAAGCTTGTTTGTCGCGCTATCAAGGTTAAAAAGCGAAAAAACAAAGCTGATAAATACGATCGGCACAAGCGTGATCATCGAGACGTTGTAGATAAATTTAACCTCATCTGCGCTTTTAAAAGGTAGCCAAAGCGTGTAAAAATCAAGCCCGAAAACGACGAAAAACGCTGCTGGAGCGCTCATCACAAAGGCGATCACCTTCATTGAAAATTTAGCCTCTTTTATGAGATCCGTGATCAAATTTTTTGAGTAAAGCTCGACAAATTTTGGCGCAAAGATACCGCTAAGCTGTGCCACAAAGCTCTCAAGTATGATAGGAGCGGCCTTTGCAACTGAAAGAAGTCCTGTGGCATTTGCATTTACGAAAATGTTGCAGATAAAAAGATCCATGCCCGTTAAAAGTATGCGATTTAGCGCATTAAAGCTATTCCAAATGCCAGAGCTTAAAAGCTCTTTGATCTTAGAAAAGTCAAATTTACTAAGGCTAAATTTTAGCTCCGGTGTGATGCGAGCTGACATAAAAATGGTGCTAAAAAAGACAAAAAGGCTCGCCACAAGTGCTGAAATAGCGATGTAAGAAATAAATGGCTTAAAAAAGTAAAAAAGTGCGACGATCAAAAGTGCCAAGATCGCACTTGAGATAGCATTTCTAATGGAGAGCAGATAGAGTTTATTTGTCACAAAGGCGCAGACCGTCAAAACGCCGTTAAATAAGCCGATACAGAAATTTATAAAGTAAAAAACAAGGGTCATTCTCACGTCAAAGAGTAAATTTTCAGGGACATTTAAAAAACTTTGCAAATTTATGATAAAAACCGAGCTAAGCACCACTACAACGGCACAAAAGAAAATATTTACAACAAGTACAGACGAGTAGTAGGTGTTTGCAAGGTTTAGATCCTTTTTATGCCACGCATGAGCGACAAAGCGCCCACTAACCGAGTTTATGGCTACACTTATGACTGCTGCGTAGCTAACGATCGCGTTACTAAGACCCACAAAGCCAAAAGCCTCGTTACCAAGGCTTTTTAAAATAAATGGCGTAAGAAAGAAATTTATGCCCATTGATACGACAAAAACAACGATTGAGCTTATTAGATTGATTAGCATTAGATTTTTAACCTATAAATTTTTACGCCACTTGAGATGACAAATGGCTCAAAGTATCTCTCATCGGCCTTTTCAAATATAAAAAGCTGCACAAAAGATGAGCTAAAAGCATTTTCATCAAGCAACAATATCCGCGCATAATCTTCCAAAAAAACCACATAAATTTTGGCATTTTTATCTATGATTTTTTCATCTATTCGCAAATCTCTTCCGGATCCTTTTACTTTATAAAATGATTTTACAGCTATTTTTTCGCCGTTATGTATGATAAATTTTTGCTCATTTGTAGGCAAAGTATAGCCATCTCCTAGGTCAATACCAGCTTCGCTAATGCCATTTAATGCACTAACATGATAAAAATCCTCTTTTTGTTTTTTGCCAGTTGCGACGTCGATATAGCTATATCTAAAGATATTTGGTGCGATGTCAATCATATTAGGCACAAGATAGTAATAAACCGCCTTCTTTGCCACCGGCGGAGAAAAATTTTCATTTTCAAGCTGATTTAAAAAAGTATTTACATCGCTTGTGTTGTAGTCTTTTAAAATCTCTTCTATCAGCCTAGTATTTTGCTCAAGTGAGATGTCGTTATACGTAACTGCTGCTCTTGCAAGTCTAGCTGAAAATGCCTGGCCTTTTCTCAAAGCAAGGCTAACAAAATAACTATTTTCACCACCTTGTCTACCAGGATCATTTAGCGTCCTAACATCAGCAAAATACCTTATAGCATAACCATAATCCCACCATGAAAAGATATAGTCATCGCGCTTTGTGACCTTTTTGAGTTCATCAAGCGCCACTGCTTCATCACGGCTAATCACAGTGTTTGGCCTATATAAATAAGCAAAATCTAAATTTATAGCAAGAGCGGCTACGACAAAAACCAAAAGTGATAAATTTTTAATAGAATTTCTAAGATCAAATAAATTTAAAAAAAAATACAAGAAATACCCAAAACCAAGTGCAACAAGTGGTGTTACGTACATAACAAATCTAACTCCACCAAAAAAAGAGAGGAGTCCAAGTCCAAGCATTGGCAAAGTAAGTAAAAATGGACGAAATTTAAAGCAAAGTAGCAAGTATCCAATAATAGCTGTCAGTAATATAAGAATATTTCCTGACATGAAATAGATAAAATATAAAGGGCTAGCACTTTTTACTTCACTGATAAAATTATGCTCATTTATAAAGTGAAATTTATCGCTAAGAATTTCATTGCCTTTAAAAACATAAATACCCATTTTTGAAGTAATGAAATCAAAACCACCAAAATAGATAAAAATAGCTAGCATTAAAGTAAGAAAAATGGCTAAATTTCTAGCTGAGAGTAAATTTTTATATTTGCAAAAAAGAGAGAAAAATAAGGCAATAACTGCTAAATTAAAAACCAAAATTTTATTTGCTATTAGTGGATCTTTAGTAAAAGCATTTGAGCTTACGATGCTTATAAACATAAAAAATATCGCTTGATAATTTTGCAATCTATCTCGCATAAAAACTAGCGTATATAGTAAAAACATAAAGAAAATACTTAAAATAAGTGCATATGAGCTTTGATACCACCAAAGATAAAGCGACACAAAGACTCCAGGCAAAACAATAAATTTTTGTTCATTTGTGTTTAAAAGCCTGATCAAAAAATAGATGATAAAAAGCGCAAATGTGACATTTAACATGTCGCTATCAAAATATCCAGGCGATGTCCTTGAAAGATAGCTTGGCAAGATAACGCTCATAAACGCTGCCACAGCCCCAGCTTTTAGCGCCTTAAACTCATTTGATATCAAAACAACTGGAAGTGCGATAAGAGGAGCTAAAAAGACGCTCATGTAAAACATCACGCTTTCGATCTTAAAAGGAAAAATTTTGCAAATATAAAAAACTATAGTTGAGATTGGGTGATTAAAGGGGCTAAAGTCATTTTGCTGATGAAAGCCAGCCAGCATATCTCTAGCACCTTCTGCATAATAGTAGGCATCATTTGTCGTAAGCATAAACTCGCCATTAAAGTAAAACTCTGGCATCTCCTTTGCCCACAATACCCAGAGCATCCTAGCCACAAATCCAAACAGATAAGCAGCTAGAAATATAAGTAAAATTTTACAATTTACGCTTACTTTGTGCACTAAATTCCTTACAGCCTAGCATCAGCCTCTGGATAGATATTTTTTATATCATAAACTAAATGGCCTTTTAAATTTAGCTTTTTAAACTCATTGTGAGCTACGGCGATCACGATGCAGTCGTAGTCATCTAGGTTATACTCTTTCACTAGATCAAAGCCGTACTCGTGTTTTACCTCAGCGCTATCAGCCCAAGGATCAGTCACATCGACCTTGCAGCCAAAGTCTTTTAGCTCATCAACCACGTCTATAACGCGAGAATTTCTTATATCTGGGCAGTTTTCTTTAAATGTCATGCCAAGCACTAGCAAGCGAGCTTTGTTTATCAAAACACCCTTTCTTATCATTAGTTTTATCACCTGATCAGCTGCGTATTTACCCATATCGTCGTTGATACGGCGACCCGCTAGGATCATTTCCGGATGGTAACCTACCTCTTGAGCTTTGTGAGTTAGGTAGTATGGATCCACGCCGATGCAGTGACCACCAACTAGGCCTGGGCGGAAATTTAAGAAATTCCACTTCGTGCCTGCTGCTTCTAACACATCAATTGTGTTTATACCAAGCTTTTCAAATAGCATTGCAAGCTCATTTATAAAGGCAATATTAATGTCGCGCTGAGTATTTTCGATGACCTTTGCAGCCTCTGCTACCTTGATGCTTGAAGCTTTGTGAGTGCCAGCTGTGATGATCGAGCGATAAATTTCATCGACCTTATCAGCGATCTCTGGAGTTGAGCCGCTAGTGATTTTTTTGATTTTAGTTACAGTGTGCTCTTTGTCACCTGGGTTTATACGCTCTGGAGAGTAGCCGCAGAAGAAATCTTTGTTAAATTTAAGCCCACTTTTTTCAAGAAGTGGCACGCAAATTTCTTCTGTAACGCCTGGATAAACAGTGCTTTCATAGACCACGATATCGCCCTTTTTAAGCACTTTTGCCACACTCTCAGTCGCTTTTACGACTGGAGTTAGATCAGGGCGCTTGTTCTTATCTATCGGAGTTGGAACGGTCACGATGAAGAAGTTGCAACTTCTAATATCATCTAAATCTAGGCTAAATTTCATGCCATTATCGATCGCTTTTTTCATCTGCTCGCTGCTAAGCTCAAGCGTTCTATCATACCCACTTTTAAGCTCCTCTATACGCTTTGTGTTTACGTCAAAGCCTACTACTTCGTACTTTTCGCTAAAAGCTGCTGCAAGTGGAAGCCCCACATATCCAAGTCCTACTACTGCTATTTTCATTTATTTTTTCCTTTCTTTTTTGCTTCTATCTTTTTTACGCGTTCATACATTCTTATTTCCGCACTTACACCTTTTGGAATTATGATTCTAATAGGGCTAACGCCTGGTAAAATTTTAGTGAATTCATAATAGACCCGCCTCTTTTTATTTCCGTCCTTGCATAGCATCATCGTTTGCGCTAGCTCATCCCCGCCGTTAAATTCGTAATAAATCCCGTGTGCGTCTTCTTTTTCCTCGAGCTTTCCACCGAGCAAAAAGGCGAAGTTGCAGTCGATTTCTATCTCTTTAAAAAATGCGACTTCGTATTTAAAATAATCAGGCGGCATCTTTGAGATAGGTAGCTCAAAGATATTTTCCTCGGTTTTTGGCGTGTTTTCGCCTGCTAAAAGTGCAAAGGGAAGCACGCAAGCTGCGATAAAAAGTAAAAATTTTCTCATGCCTTTACTCCGATTTGAAAATACTTAAATCCATGCTCAGCTAAAATTTTAGCGTTGTATTGATTTCGTCCGTCAAATATGACAGCATTTTTTAGCCTCTCCTTGATCTCCATAAAATCAGGAGATCTAAACTCGCTCCACTCGGTTGCAAGCACCATTGCATCGGCACCATTAAGCGCATCATATTTATTTTTAGCGTATTTTATATCTAAATTTGGCATATATTTTTTAGCTTCTTCGCTCGCTTTTGGATCGTAAGCGACCACTTTTGCGCCAGCTTCATCCAAAAGTTTTATCAAAGTTAGCGAGCTAGCCTCGCGCATATCGTCCGTGTTTGGTTTAAACGCAAGCCCCCAAAGCGCGATCGTCTTGCCCTTTAGATCGCCACCAAAGAAGTTATAAATTTTATCAAACAGCACTCTTTTTTGAGCCTTATTTCTTGACTCGACCGCGTTTAAAAGCTCTGGCTCAAATCCATTTTGCCTAGCTGTATAGATGAGTGCCTCGACATCTTTTGGAAAGCAGCTACCGCCGTATCCGCAGCCAGGATAGATGAAGCTATATCCGATCCTTGAGTCGCTACCGATGCCTTTTCTTACTAAATTTACATCAGCACCCACGCGTTCGCAGATATTTGCTATCTCGTTTATAAAGCTTATCTTTGTTGCCAGCATCGAATTTGCAGCGTATTTTGTCATCTCGGCTGATTTTACGTCCATACAAATGAGCCTGTCGTGATTTTTCATAAATGGCTCATAAAGCTCTCTCATCACACTAAAGCCCCACTCGCTACTAGCTCCGATAACTACGCGATCTGGCTTTAAAAAATCCTCAACCGCCGCGCCCTCTTTTAAAAACTCTGGGTTTGAGACTACTTCAAATTTAACCTCTACATTTCTCTTTTTAAGCTCAGCCTCGATCACCTCGTGCACCTTGGCTCCAGTGCCCACCGGGACGGTTGATTTATCGACTACGATTAGTGGTTTGCTTAAATTTTCTCCGATAGACTTGGCAACCGAGAGGACATATTTTAAATCCGCCTGTCCATCAGCGCCCATAGGTGTGCCAACCGCGATAAATAGCACATCCGCATGTTCCAGCGCCTCAGTTATCTGCGTACTAAATTTAAGCGAGCCATTTTTGTAGCAATCACTCACAATATCAGCAAGTCCTGGCTCATATATCGGCACGACACCATTTTTTAGTGCCTCGATCTTTTTTTCATCAACATCGACGCAGATCACACTGTTGCCCATCTTAGCAAAGCATGCACCACTTACTAGTCCAACGTATCCAGTTCCAATTACTGCCACTCTCATGTTTATCCTTAAATTTTCTTTTCCCACTCAAGGGCGGTTTTTATAATGAGCGCTAGGTCATCTCTTTTTGGCTTCCAGCTTGTTAGTGAGCGTAGTTTGCTTGCGTTTGAGATAAGGATAGCTGGGTCACCGTCCCTTCTTGGCGCATTTAGTACCTTAAAATTTACTCCGCTTACTTTTTTTGCGGTCTCGATGACCTCTTTTACACTAAATCCTCTGCCATATCCCACGTTAAAAGTTTCGCTGCCATTTTGGCTGATATATTCAAGTGCGCTTATGTGGGCGTCTGCTAGGTCGCTAACGTGAATGTAATCTCTAACGCATGTACCATCTTTTGTCGCGTAGTCATCGCCAAAGATACCCATGCTATCGCGCTTGCCAAGTATAGTTTGCACAGCTACTTTGATAAGGTGCGTAGCGTTTGGATAGTTTTGGCCGATAAGCCCTTCTTCGTCTGCGCCTGCGACGTTAAAATAGCGAAGTATTGCAAATTTGAAATTTTCATTTGAAGCGGCGTAATCTTTGATGATCTGCTCGCTCATGAGTTTGCTTCTGCCGTATGGATTTATAGGGTTTGTAGGCATTGTTTCGCTAACTTCTGCCACGTCTGGCTCGCCGTAAACTGCGGCAGTTGAGCTAAATATAAATTTATTTACATTGTAAGTTTTTGCATATCTTAGCACCCTTGCAACGTTTGCGGTGTTGTTTAGATAGTATTTTAGCGGCTCGCTCATACTCTCAAAGACCTCTATAAACGCTGCAAAATGGATGATCGCATCAAATTTACCATTTGCAAAAATTTCATTTAGATCATCCTCTAAATTTGCGTTTATAAATTTAAAATTTCCTATTTTTTGGAGTGCTTCAAGTGCTTTTTGTGAACCCTTGCAAAGATTGTCGATGATGGTTATCTCATCTTTACCTTGCTTTAAAAGTGCTTTTACTACGTGGCTGCCGATGTATCCAGCACCACCTGTTACTAAAATTTTCAAGTTTAAGCCTTTCGTAAAAAGTGGTTAATTTTATCAAAAATAGGGTAAAGCAAAAGTAAAGCAAGGCTTTGAATGAAATTTAATCCTCTCTAACCCTTAAAAATATTGGAAATCTTGGCTTGCCATTGGCTGTTAAATTTTGAAATTTATATGTGATGATAGAGCCTATTTTTGGGGGATTTTTGCGCTTTTCATCGCTTAGTCCTGAGCCTATTTTAAAGACAGTGCCAGATTTTGGCTCGCCAATTTTTTCTTCGTTATCTTTGCCACCAAGCGCTTTGCAAGTGAGCGAACCAGCAAATTTTACGTATTTGCCGCTACCTTTATTTATAGCAATTACTTCACACTCGGCATCTTTAAATTTCTTAAATTTAAGTGCATTTTTACTTCTTTTTCGCTCGTACGGCGTATTTGGCTCACGCACGACTACTCCCTCTCCGCCCTTTACAATAATGTCCTCTGTGAATTTTAAAAATTGAGCGTTATCTCGCATTTTTATCTGTTTTATGATGATCAAATTTTGATTTGGCTCATTTTTTAAAAATTTGGCCAAAACTTCAAGTCTAGCAATTAAGCCACCACTTGCCTCAGGCACGTCAAAAACGTAAAATTTAAGCCTGCCCCACGCTTTTTTATCTGGCAACTTATCCATCACTGTTGCTTGAATTTCTTCAAACTTAAGCTCTTTAGCATAAAGCTCGCCATCGAGCGCAAATTTTGGGAAATTTTTAGTAAAACTTAGCGGTGCATTTAGCTTTTTGCCCTGTCTTGAGAGTAAATTCTCTCCGTCCCAGTAGGCACGCACGCCATCAAGCTTCTCGCTAGCTAGCCAGCCACTGACATTTTGATCTTTATACTCGCTAAGTCGCAGCAGGTCAAGAGAAAATGCAAAATTTAAAAGGGCTAAAACCGCAAAAATTATTCTAATCAAGCTTTTGCCTTGCAAAAACAATAATCCATATGATCGTCTACAACGCCCACGCTTTGCAAAAATGCATAGGTGCTAACAGAGCCTAGAAATTTAAACCCTCGTTTTTTTAGCTCCTTTGCCACAAAGTCTGACATAGGCGTAGTGGCTGGCACTTGTTTGATATCTTGATAGTGATTTATGATCTGCTTGCCGTCAAATTTTGGGTCAAATTTTCTTAACAAATATCCCCAAAGATAGTCATAAAAGCTACCAAATTCTTGCGTTACGGATAAAAATGCAAGGGCATTTATAGCGAGTGATTTTAGTTTTAATCTATTACGGATCAGCCTCTCATTTTGCATAAATTTAGCTATTTCAGCCTCGCCGTAAAACTTGATCTTCTCTGGATCAAAGCCATCAAACGCCTCTCTCATGGCCTCTCTTTTTTGAAGCACTCCATGCCACGAAAGTCCCGCCTGAAAGCCCTCCAAAACTATCATTTCGAAAAATTTTCTATCATCTTTTACGACTTTGCCCCACTCGTTATCGTGGTAAGCTATATCAAGCTCGCCTTTTGCCCATTCGCATCGCCTCATCTGCGTCCCTTAAATCTTAACTCCGTAAAACTCGCAATACCACTCGACAAATTTAGCTACGCCGTCGTTTACTTTTGTGTTTGGCTTGTAGTCAAAGTCAGCCACCAAGTCGCTCACATCAGCAAATGTTGCTGGCACATCGCCTGCTTGAAGTGGGAGGAAATTTTTCTTGATCTCACGGCCGATCTTTATCTCAACCGCCTTTATGTAGTCCATGAGCTCGACTGGGCTGTTGTTACCGATATTATAGACCTTAAACGGCGCTTTTGAAGTGGCAGGGTCTGGGTGCTTTGCGTCCCAAGCTGGATTTGGCTTAGCAGGGTTGTCGATGCACTTGATGATGCCCTTTACGATGTCGTCCACGTAGGTAAAATCGCGCTTCATCTTGCCGTAGTTAAAGACGTCGATAGTTTTATCTTTAAGCGCAGCATCAACAAACAAAAATAGCGCCATATCAGGACGTCCCCATGGTCCATACACCGTAAAAAAGCGAAGTCCAGTCGTTGGCACATTAAATAGATGGCTATAAGTGTGCGCCATCATCTCGTTGCTCTTTTTGGTCGCTGCGTAGAGGCTTATAGGGTGATTTACCGCCTCGTGCGTAGAAAATGGCATGTTTTCATTTAGGCCATAAACCGAGCTAGAGCTTGCATAGACTAAATTTTTGATCTCATTGTGGCGGCAGCATTCGAGGATATTCATAAAGCCTGTGATGTTGCTGTCGATGTAGGCTTTTGGGTTTATGAGTGAGTAGCGAACGCCAGCTTGTGCAGCTAAATTTACCACTACGTCAAATTTTTCTTTGCTAAAAAGCTCTTTCATTGTCTTTTCGTCGGCGAGATCTGCTTTTATAAATTTTAAATTCGGATGCGTTTTTGAGACGATAAGCTTGCCATAGTCTATCTCGCTCGTGTCAAAGCCTGCCGTTTTTAGGCGCGCGAGCTTTAAATTTACGTCGTAATAGTCATTTATCACGTCATATCCGACGACCTCATCGCCACGTGCCACAAGGGCATTTGCAAGGTGAAATCCTATAAATCCAGCTGTTCCAGTTACTAAAATTTTCATATTTTTCCTTTCATTTTTGGCTTATTTTAGTGCAAAAATGTAAATTTACGTATTTAGATCAGGGTAGTCCCAAGCGTTAAATTCAGCTCTTAAGTCGTCATTTTCCCAACCTTTGCAGCATAACCACTCAAGCCCCGCACGTCTTTCCATAACGACCTCTTCGTCAAGTCCAGCAACCTTTTTACCATTTATCCTTGCGTCCACACACGCCCAGTGATAGCGATAAACTAGGTCAAGTTTGCTTAAAATTTCATCCAAACTGCGCAGTTTTGAGCGCTTTTTGAGCCCACCCTCTCTAAAGACATCCATCACAAAATCACAGTCGCAAATTTTATCCATCTTACCGATATCTTTAGCTATGCCAAGCGCCCAAAGTAAGATCCAAAGCGACTCATACTTCCAGCCCATATTTACGGCCAAATTTATATCGGCTCTGCCCTCTACGACCTCTTTTTCTTTTACACTTAGGTCATCATAAAAATCGCCCAAAAAGTCTTTAGCCCAAGCTATCTCATCTTCACTTAGGTGGCCATTGTCGCGGATAGTGCAAGCACACATAATGGCCGTAAATGAGCAAACCGCACGAGCAATGATCTCGTCAATGCTTCTTGGCGTAACTTCACTATTGTCATACCTTAGTGGCAGACTCTCAAGCACAGCCACGCCCTCTTTTTTTAAAATTTTTATGCTCTCATCTTTTCTTTGTTGTGCTGTTTTTGGCATATCCGCACCTTTTTTAAAAATATCAAATACTCCCATTTTTATTCAAAAAACTCGGCATTAAATTTCTCTTCGTTAAATTTTTTACCTAAAAATTTACAGGCTTCGATCATATCAGTTCTTGCTATTTCAAAGCAACTCGTAGCCCCAGGGCTTGGAGTCATATTAAAACTTATGCCCTCGCCTGTGCTTATCTTGCCTTCGCCAAGCTCAAGGCACTTTTTATTGCGGTCGATAACTTGTGGTCTTACGCCACCAAAATTTACAGCATAGCTCAGATCGTTTTCACTTAGGCTTGGCACGATCTTTCTAGCGTCTTTTACAAATTCTTTTTTATTGATAAATGGCACTTCAAATAAGAAATTTCTTAAAATATAAGATCTGATGTCACTATCTTTTAAGAGATTTGTAAAGACTTCAAAGACATTTTTATCAAATTTTAGACATTTACAAAAGTCAAAAAAGCTTGAATAGCCGTGGTATCTCTCTAGTTTTGGTATGACTAGAGCTGTTGGCCCAAAGCGAGTGTTTCCGTTAGCTAGGATATCTGGATCGCCGTGAAGCGCAGCAAATGGTAGCTTATCGTTTTGTACCATATAGACTTTGCCATTTAGCAGGCGTTTTTTTGCAAAGTAAAAGCTTCCAGCAACGGGCAGTGTGCTAAGATGAAGCCCATAACCCATTTTATGAGCCAAAAATAGCGAGTGTCCTCCAGCATCTACTACAACGTAGTTTGCAGTGATCGCTTCGCCATCATTTATCTTTATGTGAAATGTATCGCCAGCCTTTTTTATATCAGTTACTTCTGAGTTTAGACTGATCTCGTAGCCATCTGCGCCTAAATTTAGCGCATTTTGCACAAGTGAGTTTGCTAAGCCACCAAAGTCCATCGTCGTAAACTGCCCATTTTGCGTGCCTATGGCGATGATGTTTTCTGGCCTCTCATTGCCATTTGCGTCAAAAACGACGTTTGGCTCGATTTGTTTTAACTTCTCTTTGTCATAAATTTCAAGGTAAGGAAAAAGCTCTTTAAAACTCTCATATCGCTCTTTCATGCGCTCTACTTCAGCATCTCCGATAGCTAGTGCCATCTTTTGATGAGCGAACATATACTTGCCATTAAGATTGTATTTTAGAGCATATTTTACTGGCATATTTGCCACACGAGAGACTTTTTTTGCTTTTTCTAGTGTGTAGTTTGTCTCGATATCGCCACAATGAATGGTTTGTGAGTTGCCTTTGCCGTTTGAATTTAGAGTAGCTACACCGTCATATTTTTCTAAAAGTGCGACTTTTTTTATGTCGCTAAATGCAGCCAACTCATAAAAGAGCGCCGTCCCACTAATGCCTGCTCCGACAATTACCACTTCAAAGTGCTTCTGCCTCATTTTTTCTCCCAAAAAAGTTTAGTCGCCAAAATGATACTATATTAATTTTAAAACAAACAGCATTGTGAAAAAAGCTAGAATTTTTATATAAAAGAGAAATTTGGCAAGGTTCTCACCTTGCCTTGAAGTTAAAATTTATAAGATACGTTTACTTTGAAATTTCTACCTGGCTCCCAGTCTACGTAGTTTGGGTCACCTGTATAATCAGCCGTTCTTTGAGACTGTGAAGCGTATGCTTTGTTAAAGAGGTTGTAAATTCCAGCATTTATCTCAAGGCCTTTAAATTTGCCGCTGCTTGGTGAATAGGTAGCGTAGATATCGCTAACTGAGTAGCTTGGTATATTAACATTTTTGTCATCACCAGCCGAGATGGTATTCTTTGATGCAAAGTAGATTAGGTTGTAGCCTACTAGCGTATCAATGCTAGAAAATGCATACTCTGCGTTAAATGTATATTTATCGCCCTGATCGCGGTAGCCGATGACGTTTGAGGTCGAATAGCAAGGCCCAACAGTTCCTCGCCGACAAGACGTCAATACCCTATCTTTATATTTTACACTTTGATGAGTGTAGCTAGCAGCTAGGCTTAGTGCGTCTAAATTTAGCCTTGCAAGTAGCTCAACGCCGCTTATATCAGCCCCGCCAGCGTTTATCCTCTTTAAAGCTCCATTTGCTGCGTTGTTATCAACTATTAAATTTTTATATTTTGTCATAAAGTATTTTGCAGAGAGGCTATATGAACTAGCTTCGCTTATATCACCATGATATTTAAGACCAGTTTCGTAGCTGTTTCCAGTTGTAGCTTTTAGATTTTTGTTGGCTTCAAAATTTTCTGCCCTACTAGCATACATAGACTCCATGACATCAGGCCCTCTAAAGACTCTTGCATAGCTTGCAAAAGCGTTAAGACCTTTAAGTATCTCATAATCAAGTGCAAGTGCTGGGGCAAATTCATTGTATTTATAAGTGTAGCTCTTTACATTTCCGGCTCTACCATCGTAGCTTTTTAGCTCGTGATGGGTGTATCTGATGCCTGGAGTAACAGTTAACGAACTAAAATTTAGCGCATCTTCTGCGTAGATAGAGTAGTTATTTACCTTTTCTGGGTAGTGGTTATCTGGCTTGTTAAAATTTTTACTTTGGTAAAACTCAGCGCCGTATCTAAACGTCTGTGTCAAAGCACCGGTCTCGACTACGCTTTTAGCCTTTGCGTTTATGCCGTTTGTTTTTACGCCTAAAATTTTTAAGACTGGATCATCTTTTTTATGCTCAGTGTTGTATACCGTTACATCTAAATTTAGAAGATCACTTGGTTTATACTCGTATTTTAGCGTCGTCGTATCTCGCTCATATTTACGATTATCAACAGGAAATTGACCAGTATACCAGCTACCAAACTCGGCTCTCATTGGATACATGCCTTTAAATTCATTGTGCTCTCTTGAGATAGAAATTCTATGTGCATCAAGGAAACTGTAACCAAGCTTTAAAAGATAGCTAAGATCGTTTCCATCGCCGCCTATCTTTCTTTTATTGCCGCTTTTGCCGTAGTCGTAGCCTTTGTGATTAATAGCGGCTATAAAATCAAGCCCTTCAACTGGTGCAGTAAAGAGCATAAGACCTTGTGAAAATTCGCTGTTATTTGAAGCATATCCTGTCTTTATCTTTGCACCGATGATCTCACCACTTTCTAGCAAGTCTTTTGCATCGACCGTTTTAAAGGCAACTGAGCCACCAAGTGCACCTGAGCCGTTTACCACTGATCTTGAGCCAACCTCGACATCAACAGCTTTTATAAGATCTGGATCGATTAGTAAGTCGGCGTTGTGGTGAAAGGTATTTCCGTTTTGTTTTGCGCCGTCTATCGTGATATTTAGACCGCGGTCACTAACGCCCCTCATGTAAATTTTTTGATTCATGCCGTTTGTGCCGCCTACATAAACACCGGGAATATCTCTCATCACGTCTTTTACTAGGCCAGCATTTCTGGTTGAAATTTTGATGTCATCAACGCCATATCCGCCACTACTACTTGTTACCTCAACTCCGCTTAATACGCTCTCGTCTGCCCCATTTGCACAAACTACTATGCTTGCTGCAAGAGAGAGTTTAAATAAGCTTTTAAATCTCATATTTTCTCCTAATTTGGTTATTAAAATTACTATTTTAATTTTATAGCATAATTTTGAGATTGAATATTATAATTTTAAGTATAAATTTTGGATAAATTTTTGAGTTTTTTGGCAAAAATATAAACTATTTTTAAATTTTAATTATCTAATAAATTAATTAAATATCGAAATAAGAGACGAAATTATATGATTTTATCAAGGT